>CANHCW010000055.1 GCA_947459165.1 Flavobacteriales bacterium | reverse complement strand
TTTTTGATGGGTTGAGAACCTGAAAATCGGTTGCAATCACTTCCACATCGCCTGTGGGCAAAGCTGAATTCTTGTTTTCTCTTTCAGCCACCCGGCCTTTTACCTGCAGTACAAATTCGCGGCCCAATTCAGAAACCCTTGACAGCAAATCCTTGTCGTAACCTTCGTTGAAAGCAATTTGAGTAATTCCATAGCGGTCGCGCAGGTCAATAAATGCCATACCGCCCATGGTTCTGATGCGTGCGGCCCAACCCGCCAGTGTAACCTCTTTTGCCGAGTCGGTCAAACGCAATTCTCCGCATGTGTGAGTTCTGAACATGCTGCAAAATTAGGGCGATGTGCAAGGAACTCAAAGTGATATTGCGTTTTAGCAGAATTGTTCTGTTATAAATCCTGCAGCAATTTCAAAAAAGTTTCCTGTTTTTCCGATGACAATCCCGCTTCATGATTGCCGGATAGTTTAATTCTTAAGCTGCCACCTCTGCAACACTCTTGTACACTGTGCAAATTGACGATAAAGGATTTGTGGCTGCGGAACAAAAATGGATATTCAATGAGCTCATCCTCTATGCTTTTCAGATTGCGGCTTACCACAATTTCATCGCCGTTTTCAAGTACCACAGCACTGTACGATCCTTCAGCACGAACCAACACGATACTTTCCGGTTTTACCACTTTTAAACTTTGTCCAACCGAAAAGGTAAGTCGCGACCATTTTGAACCTGTTTTTATTTGTTGGTAGCGGCTCAAATCGTCCAAGGCCTGCGCTGTATTCAAAGGTGGCGCCCAATACGCAAACACCGTTGATTCTCCGTTGCCCGATGTTCCCGAATTTTCTGATTCAAATGCAATCAAATCAAATTCAAAACCACTGTTTTTAAGCTGAACATATTCAATCAAGGAGGGCTGAGCTCCTTTTACAACAAGCAGGTGGGGTTTACGGTGGGCTATGAAATGGGAAACTTCTCCGGCTCCAGCAATGCATCCCACCAAGACAAATCGCGGAGATGCTTCGCACAGCAATCCGGCCAACATGTCAACTTGGCTTAAATCCAAGTCAACTGCTAGCACACGGATGTTGTTTTTCATCTGGGATCGATAAAGGTCGTAAATCTAAAGACTTCGGTCGAATAAATACAAACCCTATGATGATTTGTGTGTAATTTTATTCTTTTGATCGGCTAAGAACCTGTTGTTACCGACCGCTGTAAACCACTTGCATTGTTTTCAGGCGCGATAAAACAGGCCGTTCAGCCCTTAAAATGCTGCCACCCCTGAGCCTGAATTTCGAAGGCTGCACCTGATTTCCCGATCAGCCTAAATTGATTTTTTTCTGAAGTTGCATGACCGATAATGGTGAAATCGGGGTGATTTTTGATTTTTTCGTAGTGCTCCTGTGCTACTGTAAAGAGCAGTTCATAGTCTTCGCCCCCATTTAGCGCCACCACCGTTGGGTTCAAGTCAAAATCCATGGCTGTACTTATCACCTGAGGATCCATTGGGAGTTTTTCATCGTAAATATCAAAACCACAGCCCGAGTGAATGCCAAGATGATGCACTTCACTTGCCAGCCCGTCGCTAATATCAATCATACAAGAGGGCACGATGCCCAGTTCATCCAAAATTTTAACCACATCCAAGCGTGCTTCAGGCCTCAACTGCCTGCCAATGATGTATTCGTGACCCTGCAAATCAGGTTGTGCACCGGGGTGCTCTAAAAAAACCTTTTTCTCCCTTTCCAGTATTTGTAAACCCATATAAGCGGCACCCAAATCGCCCGAAACCACCAGCAAATCATTTTCTCCGGCCCCACTTCTGCGCACGAGTTTGTTTTTTGCAACTGTTCCCAAAGCGGTAACCGCAATGCTCAAACCTTTTGGACTGGCCGTAGTATCGCCTCCCACAAGGTCAACAGAAAATTTTTCGCAGGCTATCTTAATTCCCAAATACAATTCTTCAACGGCTTCCAAAGAAAAACGGTTGCTCAGGGCTATGGCCACCAAAATTTGCTTTGCCTGACCATTCATGGCATAGATATCACTGACCGCCGTACTGACAGCCTTGTACCCCAAATGTTTTAGTGGATGAAAACTCAGATCAAAATGAACTCCTTCAAACATGGCATCGGTGCTTAGCAACACATACTCGTCCCCACCATTGTCAATCACTGCGGCATCATCACCCACACCCAGCAACGAAGAGGCATTCACATTGCTAAAAGTTTTGGTTAAATGCTCAATCAATCCAAATTCTCCCAGGTCCGACAATTCAGTTCTTTCGCGGTTTTCAAACATGATGCAAAATTACCCTAGTTCATGATTGGTCAAGTCATTAATTTTGACAAGTGTTTCGTGTATCTCTCATCTTCATTTTTTTTGTTATTCATGCTTTTGCAAAAGCTCAATCAGTAAGTCTGCTTAAGGGCTTGGCTGTGCTGCCCAGCATTGGCAATAGTCCTGAAACCGGTTTGTCTCTGGGTCTGTCGAGTGTTATCAACTTTAAAACAGATCGCAGCGACAGTATCAGAAGCAGTTATGTTGGTTTGGATCTTAATTTTACCCAACGACGACAACGGCTGCTTTCCTTCAATTACCTCATTACTGGTTCAAGGAATCGCTACATCAACAGGGGCGGTGCTGAATGGTCAGTTTTCCCGGAACTATACTGGGGAATTGGGCACAACAAACCCCATTCTTCCTCTATTCTTTATTCATCTAACCGATTTAACTTTGAACTGATACATTATCTCAAAACAAAAAGTCAGGGTTGGTTTGCCGGAATTCAGGTACATCACGCCTCTTTATGGAACATACAATCACTAAACGCCAATACCGGTGAGCCCGACAGCGCCTCGCTTCCTTCAGAAATCAAACCGTATTATGTTTGGGCTCTGGGTTTGGGCGCCACAAAGGATACGCGCAATCAGCCACTCAACACTACAAAAGGCAAATATTGGGACTGGAGTATAATTCCCCACTGGGGCGACAGGGGTTTCTACACAGAGGTGAGTAATGACATGCGCTGGTATTTAAAGTTTGATAGTTCTGAAAACAACATCTGGTCGCATCGATTGCTCAGCAGTTTTAATTTCGGAGCAACACCATTTTTAGAATTACCGGTAATGGGCAATGAAACCGCAAGGGGAATTTATGCCGGACGGTGGCGCGACCGCTGTATTTACAGCTATCAAACCGAAATCAGAAAGTTCTTTTTGCCGCGCTGGGGAGTGGCCGCATTTGGCGGTTTCAATATTGTTTCGCCGAATCCATGGGTTTTTTACCCGCCAAAATGGAATGCAGGGGCAGGCATCCGTTTTCAAATAAACCGTAAAGAAAAATACAATTTACGCCTTGATGCAGGATTTGGATCAGACAGGCAAAGAGGGGTTTATATAGGAATTGGTGAGGTTTTTTAATCTAATACGCTACGCACACATTTTTGGGCTCCGTAAAAAAGCGCATGGCTTCCCAACCACCTTCGCGCCCAAAGGCCATTATTCAAGCACTATTTTTCGGTCAGGTTTATTCTTATTCCTGCTTCTAAGCGATTTCTGCTGTGCTTTTTGCTTCTTATACGCAGTTATATAATCGCTTATTTTTTGCTTCTCCTCTTTGGATAGCGGTCTTGAATCAAATTCAAAATCTATTTCCAATGGTTCTTTAATGAGTCCCATATTACATTATGATTTAAAATATTTATCTATCAAATTCAATGCAGCATCCGAATTGATTATCATTAGTTGGTTGCCAAAGTGCTGAGCTCCTAAGGTTTTTTCGTAATGGGTTATCAACTTGGTTTTGGAATGAAACGACACAAATCCATCAAAGCCTTTTTGAAAAGAGAGTCGGCAGGCAAAGGCAACCAAATTTGCCGGCGCACCCAAATAAACCCTGTCTTTTCCTCGGTTAAATGGAGCACTCTCTATTAACGGCATATATATGTGATCTTCCTGGATACTTAAACTCATCACAGCCTGAATGACCGACTGGTTGTTTTGGATTGTAAGTTTATACACCTCCCTGTCATTGGTTTTTAACTCATTACGCCAATTAAATTTCCACCCGTTTTTCTTTAGCATGGTTTTAAGGTCGTATTTGGTCAAAAAAGTTATTTCCGTCGGAAAACTATCCCCAGTAATTGCATTCTCAATAGAACGGGTTAGTTTATCAATTTCAAAATCCAAATAATTTATCGGCTGTGCTTTCACTTTTCCAAACCAAAGATACAAATACTTTGCGGAAAATCAACGATATACAACATTCTAAATTTAAGTCATAAAAAAACCTATTTCATGATTTTTTATTTTTAATACGCTACGCACACATTTTTGGGCTCCGTAAAAAAGCGCATGGCTTCCCAACCACCTTCGCGCCCCACCCCGCTTTGCTTCATACCTCCAAACGGAGTTCTCAAATCGCGCAGCAACCAGCAATTCACCCATACTATGCCCGTCTCCAGCGCTTCAGCCATTCGGTGTGCCCGTTTTAAATCTCCCGTCCACAGCGTTGTGGCCAAACCATAAGCAGTACTGTTCGCCATTTGCAGCACTTCATCCTCTGTTTCAAAGGGAATCAGCGTAATCACAGGACCGAAAATTTCTTCCTGATTGGTTCTGCAATTCCATCCTAACCCTTCAATGACGGTGGGAGCAATGAACCAGCCCTGCTCAAAACCGGCAGGAGTAACGGCTTCGCCACCCGTCAAAACAACCCCTCCTTCTTCTTTTGCCAGTATTATGTAAGACAAAACCTTTTCAAAATGCTGTTTTGAAACGATGGCACCCACCCTTACCGCGTCGTCCTCGGGGTTGCCTGTCTTCAATTGCTTTAATTCTTCCAGCAACTCAGCTTTAAATTTTTCGTAAACCGGTTTTTCTACAAAAACACGGCTTCCGCAAAGGCAAATTTCCCCTTGATTTAAAAACGAAGACCGCACCGAAGTTTTCACCGCCTCCTTCAAATCCGCATCGGCAAAAATGATGTTGGCGTTCTTTCCGCCCAACTCTAAACTCAGCTTTTTAAACATAGGTGCCGCCACCGAGGCAATGTGCCTGCCCGTAGCCGTGCCGCCCGTAAAACTAATCGCCTTAATCTCGGGGTGTTCAACCATGGCCTGCCCAACCCCGGAACCCAAACCGTGTACTATGTTCAATACGCCTGCAGGCAAACCGGCTTCATTGCACAAAGCACCCAGCATATAAGCTGTAAAAGGGGTAAATTCACTTGGCTTGGCAATAACGCAATTTCCGGCGGCCATGGCCGGAGCAATTTTCCATGTAAAAAGGTATAAAGGCAAATTCCATGGACTGATGCAACCCACAACACCCACGGGCTGTCTAAGGGTATAATTGATTGCCCTGCTGTCGGTTTGATGACTTTCCGAAGCAAACTGCATGGCCGCTGTAGCAAAAAACCTGAAGTTCTGTGCAGCCCTCTGCATTTCGGTTTTCGCCAGCCAAACGGGTTTTCCTTGATCTCGGCTTTCAGCCGCTGCTAACTTGTCCAGATCCCGTTCTATCAACTCCGCAATGCGATTTAATATACGAAAGCGGTCGTCGGCATTCATTTTTTTCCAGGCCGGAAGGGCTTTTTTCGCCGCAACCACGGCCATATCAACATCCTGTGTCTCGCTTTGAGAAACCAGCGAATAAACCTGTCCTGTGGCCGGATTGTAATTTTCCAGAAACGCCACCCCTACCGGCTCCCTGAATTCTCCCTCAATAAAGTTTAAAACCTTTTCCATGGCTCGTTCTATTTAAATTCTGCTTTACTAAACACCACAAATATCTCGGTGGTAGTAGGACTGTTCCACAGGTAATCTTCCTTCACCTCTATTCGGTAACCACGCCCCGGCTGATAAGTCAGCACCTTATCCCGATCTACAATCCACGACCTTTCGCGGGTCGTCACCTGAATGATTTCCAATCGCCCCCCCGCACGGGTTGTAAAAACCTGCTGTATTTCGAGTGTAGTGTCTTTGCAGGTGTAGGTAATCATTTCCAACGGACCCGATGTATCCACCTTTTTTTCAAACTGATTGCTGTATTTGGCTGTGGCGTTGTTCAATGCCAGAAAAGGAGCAAACTCATCGTTCCAGTTAAGGCTGTCGGCCTCAATGGTTTCCAACTTTTCGCCCCGCTGTATGTTTTTCACAATACCCGGTTGTAAAGCATTGAGGCGTTTGGCCTCAGCAATAAACCAATCTGTAAGGTCCATCAACCCCTCCAGTGGTTTTATTTTGGTTTCTGCCCCGTGGGAACAGGCCGCAAATACCATTATCACAAGCAAATACCTCAAAACAGGGACCTCCCCGTCATCTCTTCAGAAATGTTTATATTCATCATATTTAAAATGGTCGGCGCCACATCGGCCAAAATACCATTGTGCAAAACCGGACTCTTGCCTTTGGAAACAAACCAGCAGGGCACCGGATTGGTCGTATGGGCCGTGTTGGGTGAGCCGTCTTCATTCAAAGCGAAATCGGCATTGCCGTGGTCAGCAATAATTAAAAAATCATACCCTTTCTGCAAACCAGCCGTAACCAGCTTCGAAAGGCAGCTGTCAACTGTTTCAACCGCTTTCACTATGGCAGGGAATACGCCGGTATGCCCAACCATGTCGGGATTGGCAAAATTCAATACCACCAAATCGGGACTGTTATTTTGCATGATTTCAATGGTCCTGTCGGCCAGTTCAACCGCACTCATTTCAGGCTGTAAATCGTAGGTAGCCACTTTCGGTGAGTTCACCATGAGTCGGGATTCACCCTCAAATGGCTCTTCTCGACCGCCTGAAAAGAAAAAGGTCACATGCGGATATTTTTCGGTTTCTGCCGCCCGAAGCTGTGTACATCCTGCCCTACTCACCACTTCGCCCAGGGTGTTAAGCAAGTTCTGGTTATCAAAAACTACACCTGAAATTTTATAGGTTTCGTCGTATTCCGTAAGGGTATAGTAATTCAGGGGCAGCTTATGCATTCCCGCTTCGGGAAAATCCTGCTGGGTTAAGGCCTGGGTAATTTGCCTGCCCCTATCGGTCCTGTAGTTGAAACACAGCACCACATCATCTTCGGCAATCAAACCCTCATCGGATTGCAAACAGCGAAGTGGCTCCATGAATTCGTCGGTAATTCCCTTTTCGTATTGGCGTTTTATTTCGTCAATTGGTTTTTCTGTGAAAGTTCCTTCACCTTGCACCAGCAAACGCCAGGCTTTTGCAACGCGTTCCCAGCGCTTGTCTCGGTCCATGGCATAATAACGGCCCACAATGGTGCTCAACTTAGCACCGGTATGAGCTGTGGCCTCCAAAACAGTGCTTAAATAGCCGGCACCACTCTTTGGGTCTGTATCGCGGCCATCAAGAAAAGCATGTATAAACACTTTTTTCAAACCTGCTTCAGCAGCCAGCTTGCAAAGCCATATCAGGTGATCCTGATGAGAGTGTACGCCTCCATCGCTGACCAGTCCCATTAAATGAAGACTTCGATTACCCGAGGAGGCCTTTTCAAAAATTTCCTCTAAAACTGAATTGTCAGCTATACTTTCATCGGCAAAAGCTTTGTTTATTCTAACCAGCATTTGCCAAACCACGCGGCCTGCGCCAATGTTCATGTGACCTACTTCGCTGTTACCCATTTGACCTTCGGGTAAGCCCACATTTTCGCCATCGGTGCGCAACTGACAATGCGGGTAATTGTCCCACAACATATCTGTAAATGGGGTTTTGGCGGTCCACACGGCATCGCTTTTGTCGTGTTTCCCTATCCCCCAACCGTCGAGCACAATCAGCGCCGATTTTTGAAACATAATGCAAAGTTACGAACTGCTTGCTGATAGCTTCCTTTTCGGGCATGGTAATTTTATTGTAGGTTTGCAGCGCAAAAGGAAAAACAACACCATTTTTATGACAGTCGGATTGAGCAAATATTCATTTTTTGAAACCGTTGAATACAATTTTGACAAGGCCGCGGCCTTCACAGGTTTCGATGCAGGCATCCTGGAACAAATCAAGGCCTGCAACAGTGTTTACCAAATGAAATTTCCTGTGCGCATGGGGCAAAACCTTGACCGCGTTGAAGTTTTCGAGGCCTACCGCGTTCAGCATTCGCATCACAAAACCCCATGTAAAGGCGGCATTCGCTTTTCCATGGATGTGAATCAGGATGAGGTGATGGCTCTTGCCTCACTCATGACCTATAAGTGCGCGATTGTAAATGTACCATTTGGTGGCGGCAAAGGAGGCATTAAAGTTGATCCAAAAAAATACACACCACTTGAACTGGAACGCATTACCCGCCGCTATGCTGCAGAATTAGTAAAGAAAAATTTCATTGGCCCCGGCATTGATGTACCTGCCCCCGACTACGGCTCAGGCGAACGCGAAATGGGCTGGATTGCCGATACTTACCTGGCTATGAAACCGGGCGATGTGGATGGCTTGGGATGTGTAACCGGAAAACCCATTGCACAAGGCGGCGTGCGCGGCAGAAGAGAAGCCACGGGACTGGGCGTTTTTTATGGAACAAGAGAGTTGTGCAATCAGGCAGATCTGATGCAAAAATTAGGACTCACTTCCGGCATTGAAGGCAAAACCGTAGTTGTTCAGGGTTTAGGAAATGTGGGCTATCATTCTGCCAAATTTTTCAGAGAAGGTGGTGCCAAGGTTATAGCGATTGCAGAATACGAAGGCGCCATTATGAACCCGGAAGGACTGGACGAAGAGGCTGTGTTTCAGCACCGTAAATCTACCGGTTCCATTCTCAACTTCCCCGGAGCCACCAACCTCGAAAAATCTTCTGAGGCACTGGAACTGGCTTGTGATATTTTGATACCTGCGGCTTTGGAAAATGTGATTACCGAAACCAATGCGCCAAATATCAAAGCAAAAATCATTGCCGAGGCTGCCAATGGCCCCGTAACGGTTGAAGCCGATGAAATACTAAACAGCAAAGGCATTGTGGTGATCCCCGATATCTATTTGAACGCCGGCGGCGTAACTGTTTCCTATTTTGAGTGGCTTAAAAACCTGAGTCATGTGCGATACGGCCGCATGGAAAAGCGTTTCACAGAAAATATGAATAGCCAGATTGTTCAGCAAATTGAGAACATGACCGGCAGATCAATGGAAACCGGCCACCGCAGCATGATTGTTCACGGACCCGATGAGGTAGATCTGATTTACAGCGGGTTGGAAGAAACCATGATCTCCTCGCTGCACGATTTGCTGAATACCATGCGCGAAAACCCAGGCATTGACAGCATGCGGACTGCTGCATTTGTGCTCGCCATCAAAAAAGTAGGCGTAGCGTACAAAGAATTGGGCATCTTCCCTTAATGCACGGTTTTTGCACTAACTTGCATCAAAATGATGAGGATTTTATTCATACTGTCGGTTTTTGCCGCACTCCTGCCCCACTCACTGCTTTCACAGGGCAAAGTGGATATCCTTGCAGAAGAAGAAGTGCAGGAGGCCGAGCAAAAGCGGCTTGAACGAAGAGAAGCAAACAACGGCAAGGTGAAAGGCTACAGAATTATGGTTGGATTTTATGGCAACCGTGCCGAAGCCGAAGCCCTGAGAAGCGAAGCCGCAGAATATTTTGAATCCACCTATGGGGTAAAAATGATATACGATGAGCCCAACTTCAAAGTATATGTGGGTGCATTTACCAGCGCTGACGAAGCCGATGAAGCCCTTGTGGTAATAAGAAAAAAGTTTCGCGGAGCCACGCGCATTTCCGATATCATTCAGCGCAAAACCAACAGCCAAAAATGAGTGGATTGAGCTAATATTGCGTCAGATTTAATGAAACAGGATTCCAGGGTTGTCAAGGTAAAAGAGGAAGTCAGGGAGATATTTACAGCCTACCTCGAAAAAAACAAACAGCGCAAAACGCCTGAACGCTACGCCATACTTGACGAAATCTACAGCCACAAAGACCATTTTGATGTAGATGCCCTGTATATCAAAATGAAAAACCGCAACTACCATGTAAGCCGGGCCACAGTGTACAACACCCTGGATTTACTGGTTGATTCCGGCCTGGTAAAAAAGCATCAGTTTGGCGAAAACACCAGTCATTTTGAACAGGCCTACGGATACAAACAGCACGATCACCTCATTTGTGTAAAGTGCAAAAAAGTGCTTGAATTCTGCGATCCACGGGTGCAGCAAATCAGTACCACCATGGGACAACTGCTTCATTTTAGCGTTACCCACCATTCGCTTCACCTGTACGCGCAACCGCATGCCGATGACGCCGGAAACTGCCACAACTGCGGCAACAACTTAGAACAATACCTTACCGAACAACACAATGGTTGATATTATACTTGGCCTTCAATGGGGCGATGAAGGCAAAGGCAAAATTGCCGATTTTCTCACCCCTCAATACGATATTGTTGCCCGATTTCAAGGTGGCCCTAACGCAGGTCACAGCTTAGAGTTTGAAGGGAAAAAGTTCGTTCTGAACACCATTCCTTCAGGCATTTTCAGGAAAGGAATCCTGAATATTATAGGAAACGGAGTGGTAGTAGACCCCATCAGACTGCAGGCCGAAATTGAAAGAATTAAAGACGAGTGCCCCGATTACAGCGAAAGATTGCTTGTTTCACTGAAAGCTCATCTCATCCTTCCCACACACCGCATTCTCGATGCCGCTTCCGAAGCAGCCAAAGGCGAAGCCAAAATTGGCAGTACCTTGCGCGGAATAGGCCCCACCTACCGCGATAAAACCGGCAGAAATGGCATTCGCATCGGCGATACACTGGAAGCAGACTTCATGTCACGCTACCGCGAAACCGTGCAAATGCACCTCCGGCAGATTGAATCGCTGGGCTACACCGGCTTCGATCTTCAAAGTGAGGAAGAAGCCTTTTTCACAGCACTGGAGCAATTGCAAAAACTGAAACTGGTTAATTCTGAATACCTCATTAACGAGGCCATCGCCAACGGCAAAAAGGTTTTAGCCGAAGGCGCACAGGGCTCCATGCTCGATGTAGAATTTGGTTCTTATCCCTTTGTTACCTCCAGCACCACCCTGGCCGGCGGTGTTTGCAGCGGATTGGGTGTGGCTCCCAAGCACATTCGCAAAGTGTATGGTATTTTTAAAGCCTACAGCACGCGCGTGGGCGGAGGTCCCTTCCCCACAGAACTGAACGATGAAACCGGTGATCGAATTCGCAAGACAGGTAATGAATTTGGCGCCACCACAGGTCGTCCGCGCCGCACCGGCTGGCTTGACATGGTTGCATTGAAATATACCTGCATGCTCAATGGGGTTGACGAACTCATCATGATGAAATCGGATGTGCTGTGTGGTTTTGAAGAGGTGAAAGCCGCAGTGGCATACAACATTCATGGGCATGAAACCCATCAGGTGCCGGCCAACTTGTGCAGCGCGCCGGTTGAACCCCAATACCGTTCCTTTGAAGGTTTTGGCAACCACCTCGACCACCTGGGTGGCTTCGATGCCCTGCCCGAATCCTTCAGAAATTACATCCATTTTATCGAAACCGAACTTCAAACCCCCATCAGGGTCATCAGTCTTGGCCCTGAAAGGGACAAAACCATCGTTAGGCCGAAATGAAAATCATCTGCATTGGCAGAAATTACGCGGCGCACATTCGGGAGCTGAACAATGCCATACCCGATGAGCCGGTTATCTTCATCAAACCCGATTCTGCCGTTCTGCGCAACAACGCCCCTTTTTTCATACCCGATTTCACCACAGATGTTCACCACGAGGTGGAGCTGATTGTGAAAATTTGCAAAACCGGCAAATCCATTCCACAGCAGTTTGCCCATTCGTATTACCAGGAAATTGGCCTGGGTATTGATTTTACCGCCCGTGATCTGCAAAACAAACTAAAAGAGAAAGGACTTCCATGGGAAAAAGCCAAAGGATTTGACCACTCGGCCGTGATTGGCAAATTCATTTCCAAGGAAGGACTGGATTTAAACCACCTTGATTTCAGCCTTCAAAAAAATGGAGAAGTGGTTCAATCGGGCAATACAGAGCAAATGATTCACAACATAGATGCCATCATTGCCCATGTTTCGCAGTATTTCATGCTCAAAATAGGCGACCTCATATTTACCGGCACCCCGGAAGGTGTGGGTGCAGTAAAACCCGGCGATGAGCTGCGGGGCTTCATTGGCGACCGCAATATGTTCCGCTGTGCGGTAAAGTAGGCTAATATTAAAAGCGAATCAGGCGATCAAAGTCATCGAGGCGGGCATCCACATCCTGCATGGTAATTTCTTCCAGGCGGGTGGTTCCGAACTTTTCAACGCAAAAACTGGCCAAACAACTGCCGTAAACCAGAGCTTTCTTCATATCGTCGAAACGGTTGCTGCCGGTTTTCGCCATGTAGCCGATAAATCCGCCGGCGAAAGTATCTCCGGCTCCGGTGGGATCGAAAACATCTTCCAAAGGCATGGCCGGACAGAAAAAGATTTGTCCTTCGCCAAATAACAAGGCACCATGTTCGCCTTTTTTAATGATCAGGGTTTTGGGCCCCATTTCCTGAATGATGCGGGCGGCCTTCACCAAACTGTGTTCCTTGCTCAATTGTCTTGCTTCTTCATCGTTTATGGCCAGTACATCCACTTTTTGCAATACTTTGCGCAAGTCGTCCATGGCAATGTCCATCCAGAAATTCATGGTATCCATCATCACCAGCTTGGGGCGCTGCTCCAGTCTTTCCAGGGTTTTTAGCTG
>CANHCW010000054.1 GCA_947459165.1 Flavobacteriales bacterium | reverse complement strand
AGCCCCTGCCCTCTCAATTCCGATAAAAAGGTGGCAACATGGAAAACATATCCGGGCTCGTTGCGCTTGCCCCTGTGCGGAACAGGCGGCAAATAAGGCGCATCTGTTTCCAAAATAATATGCTCCAGATCAATTTGCTTTACCACCTCAGCAATACCCGCGTTTTTAAAGGTTAATACACCACCAATCCCGAGCATCATATTTAGCTTTATGGCGCGATGGGCCTGCTCCAAACTGCCGCTGAAACAATGCAATACACCGCGCAAATTCGTGCCTTTGTATTCTGCCAGCACATCCAGCGTTTTATCTGTGCTATCGCGGGTGTGCAACACCACAGGCAAATCCCTTTCTATTGCAAATTCTATCTGCCGCTTTAAGGCCAGCACCTGCCTGTCAAGCGTGGTTTTATCCCAGTACAAATCTAATCCAATTTCGCCCACGGCTATGTATTTGCGCTTGTCAAACCAGGCCAGTAGCCGATCCAGTTCATCCTGCCAATCTTCTTCCACATCGCATGGGTGCAAACCCATCATGGGAATGCAATAGCCGGGGTAGGTATCAGCCAGTTTATGCAACCGTTCCACCGACTCTTCATCCACATTGGGCATGAGAATATGTTGTATTCCCTGCCGCTTTGCCGATTGAATCACATCATCCAAGTCCGCATCAAAATGCTTCATGTAGATGTGGCAGTGCGTATCAATCAGGTTCACCATTGCAGTTTGGTTTTGTTTAAAAAAGCATCAATGCCGGCAATGCAATCGGCGCCCGACCGGGCACGGGCATTGAGCTCTGCGGCAAAATCAAGGGCTTGCGGAATATCCATACCCTCAATGCTCTTTAACAAATTTTTAATGTGCGAAACCGATGCGGAAGATACCGTCGTGCAAAGTTTGGCGGCAAAATCTGCCACGGCCGTTTCAATGGCACCGGCGGGAATTACTTCGTTTACCAAACCCATTTTCTGCGCTTCGGCAGCTGAAATAATGCGGCCACTGAGCAGCAAATCGCGAATGTCCGAACCGCGCAATCTTTGTCTTAAATACACAGCCACCAAGGCAGGCACAAAACCAATGCGGCTCTCGGTATAACCAAACTGGGCATCTTCGGTTGCAAAGCAAAAATCGCAAATGCTTGCCAATCCGCAACCACCGGCCAATGCAGGGCCTTCCACCTGCGAAATGAAGATTTTATGGCCACCGTGTATCAAATCGAATAAGGCCCGCAGCGATTGCGAATCGGCCAGGTTTTCTTCAAAACTAAAATCCCTGATTTTTGCCAGGTGCGCCAAATCGGCTCCGGCGCAAAAGGGCTTATCGGCCGATTTAATCACAATCACCTTCACATCATACCGGCTCAGCAAATCTGCTATGCTTATCTTCAGGGCTTCCACCAGTTCAGGCGACAGGGCGTTGCGCTTTTCAGGCCTGTTCAGCACAATGCGTGCCACCCGATTTTCAACAATGGTTTTAATTACATCCACGGCACAAAATTAGGGCACTTAAGGCGTTACCAAATTATAAGCGCAATCGGTGGTAGTTGTTGCGCAGCACAATCAGGTTTGCTGTGCCTTCAGCATATCGCTTGTGCCGGTAACGCAAACAGGTTATGCCTTTAAATTTCTCGTTCAGCAATTCCTTCTCAGGCAACCACAAAACCCGGGCTATGGGCTGTTTATTTTGGTAAAAAACGGTTTCCCCCGGCTTAAACGACCAGGTAGGGGTTGCCGGTTCGTTGGGGGGAAAACCACAATGCCACTGCGTTTGAGCAATGTGATTATTTACAAGGTAATCTGTCATATAAAAATGCAGTGAATCTGCTTCTCCGGGGCGCACAGGTTCAGTAAAAACATGCAATATTCTGCCCTGTCGGTAGGCCGCATACAAATGTCCTTTCAGTTCACCCACAATCAACTCGGCGCTGTTTTCGGCCCTGAAAAAGCGAAAGGTGTGGTATGCGGAAAGAAGGCACAAACAGCCTGCGCCAAACCGCAGTACCTGCCTTCGTTTATCACTGTAGATGGCCACGGCCAGGGCAACAATGGCACTGTAAAGAATGACTACATCGGCCAGGTCGAAAGAGAACCCCTTAAGCATGGCGCCGGGCAGGCCGGCAATATAACGGGCGGGCCACATCATTAAATCTATACCCATTGAACTCGCCCAGGCCAGTGCAGTGCCCACAAATGGCACTGCATAAAACAGTACTGAAAAAATGCCGCTAAAAACCAAAATGCTGCTTAACGGCACCATGATGATGTTTGCCGGTACAAACCAAACGGGAAACCCTTTGAAGAAATAGAGTGAAACCGGCAAGGTGGCGAGGGTTGCGGCTATGCTTACCAGGCCCAGCTGCCACATACGACCTAACAACAGTGTGGGTGGAGAATACAGGCGGTTCAGCGGGGGATAAAAATACAAAATGCCCAACACAGCCAGATACGAAAGTTGAAACCCTACATCAATCAGGTTCAACGGAGCAAAAAGCAGTTGCAAGTAGGCCGCAGCAAACAAAGAGTTAAACACATTCCCCTCCTGCCTTAAAAAACTGCGGCCTGTCTCAATAACAGAAAACATGACGGTGGCCCTCACCACAGAGGCCGATAGCCCGGTAAGAATGGCGTAACACCAAAGTGCGCCCAAAATGGCTATCCCCTGCCAAATTCTAACCCTACGGGCGCGGGTGCTGCCGGTAAACAAAAACAGCAATGCCGCATAAATTAAACCCACATGCATGCCAGAAACGGCCAGTATGTGCATGGTTCCGGTTTTGGTAAAGGCCTGCAAATCGTCCTGCTCAACCTCGTCTTTAAAACCAATGAGCAATGAGGCCATGAGGGCGGCTTTTTCAGGGGTAAACTGTTTGTGTAAAATTGCAATAATCTTTTCCCGCGCCCGGTAGGCCAGGCTTTGCACGGGATTGGCAGTATTGCCCATTTTGCGAACGCTGCCAGGGGTAAGAAAAACCTGATGGGCAACATTTCGGTAGCGCATTACTGCCTTAAAATCGAAACCATCGGGGAAAGCCGCTTCGGGCATGTCCACGGCCAAATCGGGCAACAGCAAGACATCGCCGTATAGCAAATCGGGTTTTTGGGCATTTAATCTTTGGGGCCAGTACACGAGTATTTTGCCTGTTGCAGATGTGGCTTTGCCGTTGCTGTCAAGTGTGGCCAGCACCGTAGCCGAACTGCGCCAGGTATTGGCTTTTTGTGCCAACGGCTCATCTATGCGTAATTGCAAATACCTGCCTTTTACTGATATGCCTTGGGTTGCAAAATGCGATTTGGAATGTTCGGCCCTACCAAACCAACCCAGCAAAAGTCCCAAAACGAAGTGTGTACACAAGTGTAACGCATTGGCGGCAGTTTGAAATTTAACTATGCGGTACAGCAGCAAAGCCACTAAGGGCAATGCCAACAGCATCGCCAGCAAAAAGCTGATGACTGCGCCGGGAATTTGATGAAGAAAAAGGGCTGTTGCAATGCCCGAAGAAAGAAGAAGAACCAGGCGGAAGAACGGAATGCTGCTTAACGACATTCCGCTGGGTTTAGAAAAGCTTTCGCAGGGTTCGCCTAAAATCCTCTGCCGATTCCTGTCTTCGCCTCCAGTTGCCATTTTCGGCGTATCGGTCGAAGATGCTCATGGCCTCATCGGCTGTTTTGCTGTAGCCGAGTTCATCTAAAAACTCCATAAACAACTCGCTGTTGCCCCCAAACAGGTTGTTGATGTATTCAAACCTTCGTGTTAGTGAAAGTTGTGCGGATATGTGCGCAGCCGTGTAGCGAGGAGCTTCATGGCTATGGGCGTCCAGCAATTCAGGAGAAGGTTCGTGTTCTGTTATTTCTTCTTCGGTAATTTCCGGTTGCGGCAGGGGCTCGTCTATCACCACCGGTGGTTCCTCTATGGTTTCCATCATTTCTGATAAAACCACTTCGGGTTCGGGTTCCGCAATCAATTCAGGTTCGGGAGTGATTTCCGCTTCCTCAAACGGTTCTGGCTCCACAGGTTCGGGAGTGGTAACGGTATTTTCAACACTGACTATTGGTTCAGCCTTTTCCTCGGTAAACAGCACCTCACCATGTTTCGCAGCGGTATCCGTTAAAAAGTACAATTCAGCTGACAGACTGCGCATGCGTCTTAAATCTTCCAAACGATAAAATATTTTCTCGTTCTTATGTTCCGGTTGATTTAATATTGCCAGTTCATTGAGAACAAGCCGTATTTTTTCAGAAACTTTGTTTTCCATAAAGTGCGGCAGCAAGTTACAACAAAACTGCAGATAGGATGAGTGATTTTACCCTCATATATGGCTCTATGTTTTCGGGCAAAACAACCCGATTGATTGAGGTGTACAACCTTAGCGAAGTTACCGACAATGAAAAGCTGGCGGTAAAACCCCTGATGGACAACCGCTATGTGGCGCATAAAATAAGCAGTCACGGTGGATTGCAATTGCCGGGGCACCGCATTTCCAAAGCCGAGGAATTGTATCCGCTGTGCAACGACCAAATCAAAGAGGTTTATATAGATGAGGTTCAATTTTTAGGCAAAAGCATTCCCGATGTTATTTTGGGTTTGTTGATTCAAGGAGTAAAAGTGGTGGCCTCCGGTTTGGATCTTGATTATTTAGGCAGACCATTTGGCGAAATGCCCCGGCTTTTGCGCATGGCGAAACAAAAAATTCAGTTGCAGGCGCGTTGTCATGTTTGTGGTAAGGCCGCCTTTTACACTTTCAGGCATTCAAGCAGCGAAGAATTGATACTTGTGGGCCATACCGACATGTATGAATCGCGCTGCAAAACCCATTGGGAAGAGGGAATGGGGCAGCCTCTACCCGAATTATAAAAAAGCGGTAAAAAGCAATAAATCGGGCAGCCAGCGTTTGGCAAAAAGCGGGAATTTGTGTTCAAAAAAGACCAAAATCAGCAGAGAAACGAAATACAAAACAAGCCCGGCACCCGAGAAAAGCACACTGACCGAATTGTATACCAGGACTGTAAAAAACGCTGCGTTTATCAGTAAAAACGACTTCATTGGGAACTTTCCCTGACATCCCAAAATGGAAGGTATTTTCAGTGCATAGTCTTTGTAGCGATCCAAATAGGCACAAACCAACACATTCATCCAGCAGGGGGCAAACAGTCCTGCTGCAATTTGCAGATTTAGTTTTTGAGTCGGTACGGCTACCAAAAAAAGTGCTGCAGCTGTAGCGGCAAGTAAAACTGCCTTTCCCCAGGATTTAAAATTACCGTCCAAACTGCGAGAAACAACGAGGTAAGCAATAAACAAAATCAACGGAAGCCATAGACCGGCCTTTCCGGGCATGAAAGAAATGGATGAAGGCCATAAACTTTCGCTGTTGAGCATAAAAGGCAAGCACTGCATCTTCAGCAGCAAAAGGATTGAAACAAGCGCGCCCACAGAAGAAATGAACAGTTTTATTCTAAAAAACTTCGGGACTACATTTTGCCTCAGACTGTCCCAATCGGACAAAACTTGCACGAAAGCATAAATTGCTGCTACCGCGAAAAAAACCGCAGCTGTCAGTGCGAATGATACATAAGCATTAAAACGCTGGGCGACCGCTGCATAACTCAGTGCAACTCCGAGGGCGGTAAAACCAATTCCGAGCAGTTCTACAGCCGGCGAGTAATGCTGATTAAGATTTGATTGCGACAATTTTTCCGAGTCCGGGAATGGCGCGCCTTAGGGTTTCTTCAATACCGGCGGTCATGGTCATTTCACTCATTTCGCAAGAACTGCATGCACCGGTTAGGCGAAGTACCACATCGTTGCTATCTTTCACTTCAACCAGCTCCACATCGCCGCCATCGGCCTGCAGATAAGGTCTGATGGAGTTTAACGCTTCATCAATTCTTTCGTTAATGCTGATAACCGGGGTGTTTTCCATAGAAAAATGAGAACACAAATCTATGCGAGGTTCTGCGAATTAACAATACTCACCTGTCTTGCCACTTCAGCTGCCAGGGTTTCAAACGGTTTGAAGGCCGGGGAAAGGATATCGATATTGCCTTCATCGGCTTGTTCTCTAACTGACTGTTGCAGTGGCAATTCTCCCAAATAGGGGATGTTTTGCTCTTCGGCCAGTTGCTTTCCACCGCCTTGTCCGAAGATGTAATATTTCTTTTCAGGCGAATCATCAGGAGTGAAATAGGCCATATTTTCAACCACACCAAGAATAGGTTTATTAATAGATGGCATTTTAAACATGTTAATGGCTCGGCGCGCGTCAGCTTTGGCCACTTCCTGAGGGGTGGTAACAATCACCAAACCGGTAAGTGGAACCATTTGGCTGAGGGTAATTTGCACATCGCCTGTTCCTGGAGGAAGATCAATCACCAGGTAATCGAGTTCGCCCCAAAGCGTATCGTTGATAAACTGCCTGAAAGCACTGCTAATCATGGGACCTCGCCACACAATTGCCTGTTCGGGGGGAGCCATAAATCCAATGCTGAGTAGTGAAATGCCATTTTTCTCCACCGGTACAATGCATTGTTTACCGTCTTTTTGAACCATTTCAGGAGCATTTCTGATTCCGAACATGGTGGGAATAGATGGGCCGTAAATGTCGGCATCCAGCAAACCCACTTTTGCCCCTGTTTTTTTAAGAGCCAAAGCCAGAGCCACCGCCACGGTACTTTTCCCTACACCACCTTTGCCGCTGCCCACAGCAATTACATTCTTCACACCGGGCAAAATTTCAACCGAATCTCTGCTGCTGCTTACTTTGCTCGTGGCATTAATGTGCACGGGAATGGTTTTATCCACCATCAAGGCAATGGCATTTTTACAGGCATTCACCATCATATCCTTCATGGGGCAGGCGGGTGTGGTGAGCACCAGATCAAAACTTATGCTATCGCCAATTTTGAGTTGCTGTATCATGCCCAAGGTGACCAAATCCTTTTTCAAATCTGGATCATCGACATGGCTAAGGGCTTTGAGTACCTGTTCTTCCGTAATCATTTTTTTCTTTTGAATAAAGAAACAATTCTGCGAAAAAATCGCTTTTCAAATTCCCAGAAAAAACGGAATTGCCCGAAAATAAACCCATACATAAGCAACATGACATTATAGAAAGGCAAAATGAGCCAATAATAGGAATAGGTAAACCAGCTTTCATGCGCCCAATCGAATGACGCTTTCAACCAACGCCGAATGAGCACCACTGAAGTACCCGTGAGGGCAAATACCAGTAAAATAACCAGAACTTTTCCCGCTGAATCAACATTCCAGCGTTTTTTTAACTTTTCAATCCAAAGCACTGCTGCAAAGGTACAACGCTTCAGGGCATCATCGCATCAGATAAATAACCCCGGTTTGTTCCTTAAAGGCGGCATCGCCTTTCGATTCCCTGAGTTTCAGTTCCTCGCCATTGTCGGTAACCGATACCCGATAAAAGTAAGTGCCATTGGCCAGTTTATCGCCGTATTGATCTGTTCCATCCCAGCTCCAATCAGTAATGTTGTTGCCAATGTGCAGATTTCCCAGTTCGGCCATAGTTACCTCCTTCACCATTTTACCCTCAAGATTCATAATTTTCACTTTGATGTCATCGGGCAATTTGGAGCCGGTGAGTGTAAAAACAAATCTCATGCGAGTTGAAAAAGGATTTGGGTATGGATAGAACCGCGTTACCGATTGTTCTTTCACCACATTAAACGCCACTTCGTATTGGTAAGAACCGGATGCATTGTTGGTATAATCCCAACTCTGAACCTTGAGAATGTGCATACCTCCATCAAGATTCTGTGGTTTGTATTCAACCTGTGCCTTATTGTTTTTTCCGTTCGCGGGGGTGTAAACGGTTTCCACTGTCGGTACCGGATCAAACTGCGCAGCACCCGGCTTTTTTATGAAAAGTTTAATTTTCTGAGAGTCTTGTTGCAGTAGAAATGGGTTTTCATCTTTGCTCAGCACCATAATCACAGGATTTGCACTCACCACCTCGCCATTCACAATCTTTCTGCCATCGAAGGTCACATCCAGCACCGGGTTCATCACATCCTTGGTAACAAAAAAGTTGATGGTGGCTGAATTATTCACCATGGTTACTTCAGGTTGTTTGAAGCCCGCATTAAAAGTGACTTGGCAACTATACGGCCCTGCCAGTCCAATGGTGCTGATTGTTCGTTTGAAAATCCATTGTGAATCCGGCCCCAATGCTCCAATATTGAACTTGCCCTTGTCTACGGATTGTCTGCTGATTTTATTGTAAATGTCGTACTCAACAAATATGCTGTCTTTATAGGCCAGTTCGCTTATGTTTCTGAAGGGAAGCTGTATTTTAAATGAGTCGCCTTCATACAGCGTATCCTGATGAAACAAATAACCCGTCATTCTATTCGGATAAATGGTACCTTCTGGAACAGGTTTCATGGCCAGTCGCCAGTTAATCAAATTGGGACAGCTGAATCCAACATCATCCCAAAAAGCCGCTTCAAGGTAAATATATTTATACAGCTGAGTATTGATTCCTGCCAAATTCACATTGAACGGAGAAACAACTGATTTTAGAATAACATTTCTGCCGCTGGTATCGATGCCAATCACATTCACTTTAATCTCATCCTGATTTACACCGGGGATATCGGTTTTTACAGGTCTGAAATAAAGCTCACCAAATTGATCTGTGGGTCCGATTGTGGTGCTGGTCATTGTACTTTGGGTCGCATCGCCCAACATGTCTCCTTCCATCTGCACATATCCATTAACACTTCCAAAAGTATGCGCTTCCTGTGCCTGTCCTGGCAAACTCCCTTTTTTTCCTAAACACACCCACATGGCATCGTTGGTTCTTAATTCAGAAGAGTCGAATAAATTACTACCTATACGGTTAAGGGCTTTGAGAACATCATTTGACCAGAGATGGGCAAATGACTGATTGCGGATGAAAATGGTAACATAATTGCTGTCGGGAACAGCGTCAATGAACTTGACGAACATATCCTGTTCTGCAGGATTTGACATATTAAAAGAGTAATACAACTGATAGTCAGCAAAATGACCAAAAGTTTTCCATCTTGTTCCCCAATAACACTGAGGATAAGACTTGGTGATATCTACGGGTTCTCTGATTAATTTTCTCCCATTCCAGGGTATCGCTACAATACCATCGGTACAGCCACCAAAATTCAAATCCTGGCTGTTAAAGCCACTTTCCTTTACACCTTTCCTCGATGGATTGAAATAGCCGCAGTCTATGAAGATCTTCTTCAGCAACTTTGAAAATTTTAGTGTGCGTGAAGCCGAATCAGAATACATCATATCGAATTTGTTGGGCTGTGGTTTAAAAATATACTGCCAGTGTATATTTTGCATCCAACCATCCTGATGGCCTTTGATATATGTAAAGGTTCCGGTTTGCCAGGTACCACCCTCCTTAGCACTTGTGCTGATGCGAGCCCTCCAAAACCACGGCTGAGTATCCTTCAGTATGGGCAATGCAACCCGCCATCTTGCATATATGGCTTTATTCATCGGCGTTCCCTGCTTGTCTAATGAAACCAACAGAGGGCTGTTAAACCAAGGTGTTGTATCGAGCTCGAAAAAATAATCTTCACTTTGCTTAAAAATATCGCCGGCCTGCGCAATCAATTCAACCGTGTCGGTACCCAGTATTGCAAAGTTTTTAGGCGAAACAAGATAAATTCCATTTCCGGGGATGTAGCGCTTATAGGCCGCAGTATTATTTGAATAAGTAAATTCTGCAGGGATTCTATCCTCATTCACCATAATTTTGAATAGGTTATCCCCGCGGACCAGCGGATCCTTTGAATCCACTGTTATTAAAACCGTATCTTGAAATCCATTTATAGGCAGTCTTTTGTAAAAGTTTCTGCGCGTAACACCGTCAGGATAAGTCCACTCCATTCTGATGGTAACAGAATCGCTGATTCCCCTTCCCAAATTCTTAACCACCACTGCCACAGAGAACGAGTCGATCATAGCAAACGCATTCTCGGGCATCAAAAAAATATCCCTATCCGAAACGCTGTAATCAGGCAAGGTCGGACTTTGTACATAAACTGCAGGATCACCCTGCAACAAAAGTTGTTCGTTGTGTAAGCGCCTCAATGCAGATGAATCTGAGAATTGTTCAATTGAAGTTCTCAATACTTCCCCCAAGGTCTTGTTTGGGGTCGTGTCAAAGAAAACTTTATAAACAGCATTCATCTGATCACTCACCGTATACAACTCACTTAAATCCGACTGACCTACAAAGGCTACTCCTCCCTTATTCACCCCTCTGAAAATCTTTTCGCTGAGGGTGTTTCGTTGTCCCGGAATGCAGGGATTGCCAATTTGACAACCATTGAAATAAAAAATGGGATACTTGTTTTTGTTGTCGTACAAATTGGGATCTCCAATATCTATATCCGTTACCGAGGTGCTTCCATGCCCCAAAAAAGTAACCAGTGATACACCATTGTTGATTCTGTTCAGAATATTTTCTCTGAATTTGGGATCAACGGTACTGGATGCTGATTTTGTATATTGACTGACTACGCCTGCGAATGGATCACGATAAACATAACTTCTCAGATTCTGCAGCCTGCTGGATATCACACTCGCCTGCCCGCTTGTGGCTCCGCCTCCCAAATGCAAAACCTGTTTTTGCCAGTCCTGATATTGGTTGACCGGACTTCGGTAAGCCTTTACCTTATCCAGGTAATTGGAAACATCCAGCATTTTTTCCGCAGGAACGCGACCCGTTGCCAATGCAGGTACTAAGGAATTTTTACCATTGAGGCCTGTAGTGTAAAGCCAGTCACTTACCGGTGAACCCAATGCAGGAATCAAATTGGTTCCAGCATTGGCACGCATCAGTGACGATGAATTACCCCTGTTGAATGAATTGTCATATCCCCTGCCCAAAAGCAATAAAAATTGGGGCTTTTCATCAGCTGCGCTTTTGTCAAGCAGGTATTTACAATAATATCTCACTGCCAGAGGATGTTTGATTCCAAAAGTGAAATAATCGTAAAGGTCTGTAATCAAATTCAGCTGGACTTTGTAGCGGGTTTCCCAGTAAGTTTTATAGTTGATTACCTCATTTTCAGGCCCAATCAGGTTGGGATGTGTAATCATGATGTAATCACACTGATTGATGTGGGAGGAAAAATAAACAGTTCTAACCGGTGTAAATCTGCTTGCACCGAGCAAATCAATTTTACTCTCGTCAACTAGAATTGAATAAGATTTTTGTTTCGATGGAGGCGCCGATGCATAAATGATTCTGTTAAAAGGATCATATTGCCCTGTCCAGCGATACCCATTGTTTTCATCAAAGAAAACCGGAGAGTACTGCCCGGAACCATAGTTGTACCAAACCTCCTTGGCAGCAACTATTCCACTGTCGCGGTAGTACATGTAATGGGGCGTATCATTCAGGTTGTGCACCTTCGGATACCGCAGAATGGTGTGGCTATGGCCCCAGGTGCTCTGGGATATACCCGGATCCAACACCGGACTAAACAGCACATAGGTTGTAGATCCAATGTCATTTGAATCGAGCAGATGCTTTGTTGTAAGTGGCTTAACTCCGCTGAAAGACGAATCAACCAACTTTCGGGTATTGACAAAATCGGGGCTAACCTTGAGAATGTAGTGCTGATTGTTCTGCACTGTGGTCCGGTTTGCGGTGGCTGCCACCACCCCACACTCAAGTTGTGGATTTGGGCCTGCCTTGTAATAATCCTTGGTGTTGAATTCCACAGAATATTTCACTTCATTGGGCGAACTTCCCGCTGAAAACCAATCACCGACAAAACCTTCCCCGGGCATATACGAACTGTAGTGCGCCACCTTATCACCAATGATTACAAACTCGCCCTGAAAGTAATTGATATCAGGTGCATAAACCTCCTCTGCAATGTGGTAGTCATTGGTGTTGGCAGGCATGGCAGCATTGTATGCCTTGATTCGGGGATTTCCTCCGCCTTTTCGCATGGTGAGAAAGTAGGCGTTGGTATCGGAAACAATGTTCTTCAGTTGATGTCGTTGAAAAGATGAATTTCTGTACAAGCCTTCATCAAGGCGACCATCGGCTTTCTTGCCAAAAAATTCTATGTAATCCAGCGGATCGAAACGGCTGTTTCTGTTTTGGTCGTAAATGTAGATGGGAACTTTTTTACCCATGTTAAAAATGGTGAACTCATCAAAAGGAATATCGGAGAGAAGTTTACCGGAATCGGCAAAAAACTGCTCCAAAGAAAAATAACCCAATCGGCAAATATTGTTCTCCCACACATTTATCTTCAAATGTAACTCTGAGGGTTCCAGCCACTCCAACCCGTAGGATTGCGATTTCGCCGAAAAAACCGACCAAAAACTTGCAACGATGACAATGAAAATCCGTAATTGCCTCTTTAAATAGGACACGCTTCAAAAATACGATTTTTTCAACCAAAGTATATCCCCGAATAATGGTACAAAACAAAATATTAATGGTTCCCACACCACTTGGAAGTCTAAGTTTTTCCAGCCTGAACAATCCTGAATTTATTGAATTATTGATGAATACTAAGTTCTGGGTGGCCGAAAATGCCAGAACCTTCAGAAGGTTTATTTCTGCATTTAACAAAGAAGTAAAAATTGACAGTTTAATGATATTTGAACTGACCCGCGATTTCAGCAGAAAAGAACTGGAACAATTTTTAAAAAACAGCATCAGACTGGGTAACATTGGGGTAGTGAGTGAAGCCGGAATACCGGGCATGGCAGATCCGGGAAGTGATGTTGCCTTGTGGGCTCACACAAACGGAATTGCTGTTCTGGCTTTGACTGGTCCTGGAAGCATTTATCTTGCCCTTTCAGGCAGCGGGCTCAACGGACAACAGTTCACATTTCATGGCTACCCGCCCATGAAAGAGCCCGATCTCAAACTATTTATTCAGCAATGCGAAAAAACTTCCCGTCAATCAGGTTACACACAAATATT
>CANHCW010000053.1 GCA_947459165.1 Flavobacteriales bacterium | reverse complement strand
GGAATGCTGATGTTTCCACTGCGGGAGGTTTCAGCCAAATCTTCGGCCTTTTCGGCCACAATTTTCACACTGTCAATGGCCTTTACATAATTTAGTTCAACATCTAGCCGAATTGACATGTTTAGGTTAACCGTGGACCGCTTTTTCTCATAACCGGCGGCTGAAAAAGACAGTTTGTAGGTCCCTTGGGGCAGTTGAAAGCTGTAAAAACCGCTGTTGCCTGTGGCCGAAAGTAATTTGCCGCTTTCGTCAAATATCTGACAGCCAATGATTTTTTCTCCAGAGGAGGTATCGCGAACCTCGCCGTAAATCTGCTTTAGTTGTTGTGCTTTTGCCGCAAATGGCAGGACTGAAAACAAAAGCAGAAGCCGAAATTGAATCATTTGTCTTTCGAATAAACCACATAAACGGCAAAAACCCTCAAAAAGTTACCTGAAATTGTGAAATAGTGGTCTTGTGACAAACTAACAATCCGGTAGATAAATGAAAATACCGTTAAAAAAGGGAAAATTTGTTTCGTTATAGCGAAACTTTTGTTATATTTGCACCTATATTATGTTGTATTTATGGGAAAATTATTTGACATTATCTTCCTGGAGGATGCGTTTGAATTTTTAAATAGTTTAGAAAAAAAGCATTATGAAAAAATTCTTTTCAATATAAGGAAAGTCCAAATTGAAGCGGATCCAGAGTTATTAAAAAAATTAACAAACGATATATGGGAATTACGCACTTTATATCAGGGAATTCAATATAGGCTTATGGCCTTTTGGGATAAAACCAATTCAAATGGAACACTGGTCATTTCAACTCATGGATTTGTCAAGAAAAGAAGTAAAGTTCCTCAAAATGAAATATCTAAAGCAATTCAGCATAGAACCAAATACTTTGAATTAAAACAAAAAAACAAATGAAAACACACACATTAGAGGAAGTACAAGATAAACTGATTGGAAAATTGGGAACGCCCGAGAGGGATCGTTTTGAATATGAACTGCAAATGGATCTGATTGGTAAAGCCATTAAGCAAACCAGAAAAGAACGCAATCTCACACAAGAGGAATTGGGTCTTTTGATAGGTGTTCAGAAAGCACAGATTTCTAGGCTTGAGAACAACGCAGGAAATGTTACCATTGATACCTTGCTGAGGGTTTTTACCGCATTAAAGGCAAAAGTGAAACTGCATGTTGAATTGCCCCATATGAACATAGAAATCGGTTGATTAACTATCAGTTAAAGCAACTATTTAACATCACCTTGCGGGTAACAACACTTGCATTTCTTTAGCTTTGCAATCCCATGCAGGTTCGGGTTTCTAATTTTCTAATCCTCTGGCTTGGCTTTGCTGCCGCCCCGGCCATTGCGCAATCGGGTAAAACCCTGGTTTTTGGAAAAAGAATTCCGGCAGCACCCCAATATTCAAATGATACATTTTGGGCCAGTTTGCCCTGGAAAACCGATCCGGCTGATAAAACTCCGGCAGGGTTACACGATTCCCAAGCTTCAGCCAGGGCCGATGTATTTTTTATTCATCCCACCAGTTTTTCCAAAAAACAAGGCGATTCCTTTTACTGGAATGCTTCGTTGGATGATGAGGCAGTTAACAAAAACACCGATAACCGCAGCATTCGCTATCAGGCATCGGTGTTCAATGGATCGGCACGCATCTTTGCACCCCGTTACCGACAGGCGCACCTTGATGCCTTTTATTTTTTGCAACCTGCCGAAAAACAACAGGTGCTGAACCTGGCTTACAACGATGTAAAAGCCGCTTTTGAGTATTACCTGCTGCATCACAATCAGGGCAGGCCTATTATCATTGCATCGCACAGTCAGGGAACCGTGCACGCCCACCGCATTTTGCAAGATTTTTTTGAAGGAAAGCCGCTGCAAGCAAAGCTGATTGCTGCTTACTTACCGGGAATGCCGGTGCCTGCCGATTCTTTCAGTTTAATCAAGCCCTGCGATACTGCTGCACAATGCGGTTGCTGGTACAGTTGGCGCACCTTTCGTTATGGTTACGAACCCTACAAGTGGGATGCAGTGTGCCACAACCCGCTGAGTTGGACGATGGACAACCTTTATTACCCGAAAAAACTGCACAAAGGCGCGGTGTTAACCGACTTTAAAAAGATACGCCAAGGCATTTGTGATGGGCAAGTGCACGAGGGAATTTTGTGGATTCACAGGCCCAAATTTCCGGGCAGCAGGTTGATTAAAAATCCGAATTACCACATTGGTGATTACAACTTGTTTTACATGGACATTCGTGAAAATGTGAGAAAACAGGTGGAATCCTATTTTTCTCGAGGTGAATAGTCATTTTATCTTTGCCCTGTGACGGTATCGCGCGTTTACATTTCAACAGGCAGCAACATGGGCAACCGCGAGCTGATGCTGGAAACTGCAGCCCAAAAAATAAATGAACGAGCCGGCAAAGTGGTTAAAAAAAGCAGCGTGATTGAAACTCCGGCCTGGGGCAAAACAGAGCAGCCCGACTTTTTAAATCAGGTGTTGGAAGTTGAAACAGAACTACTACCCCACAAACTGATGGAAACCTTGTTGGAGATTGAAAAAGAGATGGGCAGAGTCAGGCAGGAAAAATGGGGGCCACGACTAATTGATTTGGATATTTTGCTTTACGAAGATTGCATTTTTGATATTGAAGGTTTAAAAATACCTCACCCATTTTTACACGAACGCCTGTTTGTACTGAAACCACTGTGCGAACTTGCACCTGATTTAATGCACCCCGCATTGGATATTACTGTTAAGCAAATGCTTGAAGCACTGGAATGATGACTGCATTGCCACCCTATTTATTCCCTTCCGTGGCCTGGTTTGCACAGGGTGTGCGCATGGGCAAATTGAGGGTAGCAATGGGTGGGCGATTTGAAAAGCAGACTTGCCGAAGCCGCTATAAAATTGCCGGGCCCAACGCGCTGCAAATGCTTTCAGTACCCATTGTTCATGGGCACGGCGGAGGTTTTGCGGAGGTTCAAATCAGCAGGGCTCACAAATGGGACAAGGAACATATTCGGGCCTGGGAAACCGCTTATGGAAATTCGCCTTTTTATGAATTTTACGATTACCGGCTGCTGCCCCTTTTAACCGATACTTCACTTTCGCTGCAGGAGCTGGTGATGCGGAGCATCGTCAAACTAAAAAATGAATTAAAATGCCCTGTTGAACTGGAGTTTACCGATGAATTCCAGTTAACCGAGCCGGATATGGAAATAACCCCCTACCCCCAGGTTTTCGACGACCGTTTTGGTTTTAGACCGGATGTTTCGGCCTTGGATTTGCTGTTTAATCTGGGGCCGGAGAGTGGGGATTATTTGAGGCAGTATGCATTGGGTTAACAAGCCTTCGAAGAGAGTCTGATTTCGACGATGCTTTTTTAATTGCCCCCTGAACAGCACTTTTGCATTGTGAAACATCTTTTTTTAACCGCAGCCGTCCTGATGGTCATGGCTTGCGGAACCCGTAAAAATGCAGAAAAAATGAAAGTTGAAAACCATAGCTACAGCAATTATAAGGAAGTTAGCGTTAGTCATTTAAACCTTTCATTGAAGGTTGATTTCAATAAAAAGGAGTTGTGGGGAACCTCTACGCTGACCATTAAAAACAACAGCGGAGCCAACAAACTCATTTTGGATACCAGAACCTTAAAGGTGGATCATGTGGCTATCACCGATGCGGATGGCAAAAGCAAAGAGGTGACATTTGAAATGGGAGCAACGGACAGCATACTGGGCGCAGCATTGATTATTCCCATTGAAAAAAACACGACTTCTGTATCGGTGGCGTACCACACCCTGCCTGAATCAGAGGCGCTGCAATGGCTGAGCCCGGAACAAACCCACGATAAGAAAAATCCGTTTTTATTTTCGCAAAGTCAGGCCATTTTGGCCCGCACCTGGATTCCATTGCAGGATTGCCCGGCGGTGCGATTTACTTACGAAGCAAAAGTGGAAGTGCCGCCGCACCTGATGGCTTTGATGAGTGCAGAAAACCCTTCGGCAAAAAGCAAGGATGGGAAATACAATTTCCGTCAGACCAAACCCATACCCAGTTACCTGATGGCGCTGGCGGTAGGCGATGTGGAATTTAAATCGCTGGGCAGAAACAGCGGTGTGTATGCCGAACCGGGTATGCTGGCAAAAAGCGTGAACGAGTTTGTGGACATGCAGAGCATGATTGATAGTGCCGAAGCGCTTTACGGACCTTATGCCTGGGGTCGGTACGATGTGCTGGTTCTGCCGCCCAGTTTTCCGTTTGGTGGCATGGAAAACCCCTGCCTGACTTTTGCAACGCCCACCATTATTGCAGGTGACAGAAGTTTGGTTAGTTTGATAGCCCACGAACTGGCTCACAGTTGGAGTGGAAACCTGGTAACCAATGAAACCTGGTCGGATTTTTGGCTGAACGAGGGTTTTACGGTGTATTTCGAACAGCGAATTATGGAGAAAATTTACGGGCGCGATTATGCTGAAATGCTAACTGCGCTGGGAAGGGGCGAATTGCAGCACTCGCTGGATGATTTGATGAAAGAAGCACCCGACGACACCAAGCTGTATTTAAATTTGGATGGCCGCAATCCGGATGATGGGGTAACGGACATTGCCTACGAAAAAGGCCGTTTCTTTTTGAGAAGCATTGAGGAAGTGGTGGGCAGAACCGAATGGGATGCCTTTTTGAGGAGTTATTTCAGCACACACGCCTTTGGCACCACGAATACCAAAAATTTCATTGCTTACCTGAATGAAAAGTTGTTAAGTAAAAATCCGGAGTGGAATAAAGCGGTGAATACCGATGAGTGGATTTTTAAAACCGGCTTGCCGGCCAATTGTCCGGTGGTAAACAGCAAAGAACTGCAAAGGGTGGAAGAAGCGGTGGCCAAATTTGAAAAGAGCCGCAAGGTGGCCGACATACAAACCAAAGGTTACACTACACACCACTGGCTGCATTTGCTGAGAAACCTGAAATCACTGAAACAGGAAGAAATGGCTGCAATGGATAAGGAATTCAAATTGACAGGGATTGGCAATTCGGAAATTGCCTGCGACTGGTATCGCTTATCGGTTGAAAATGGTTACGAGGCCGCCTATTCGGAAATGGAGAAGTTTTTAAATAGTGTAGGGCGCAGAAAATTTCTGTTGCCCATTTACAAGGCTTTGTTAAAAACACCGGAAGGAAAAAAGAGGGCAGAAGCCATTTTTAAATCGGCTGAAAAGGGTTACCATGCCGTGGCCGCCGGAACGATCAGAGATATGCTAAAAGAAGCCAAATAAGGTGGATGTTTTCAGCAGCATTTCGTCGCGACTGGAGCCATTGAATTTGCCTGGGTTCGAAGGTCGGCTGTTTATCAAGCGCGACGATTTGATTCATCCAATTGTTTGCGGCAACAAATGGCGAAAACTTAAGTATTTGATTCGTGCCGCGCAGGAGCAAGGCAAAAACCACCTGGTCACCTTTGGCGGAGCTTACAGTAATCATTTGCTTGCCACCGCTTGTGCAGGCGCAGCATTGGGATTGAAAACCACCTGTTTTTTGCGCGCCGATGAAGACATTGACAACCATTATCTGTTTGCGGCCAGGTTGTATGGAATGAACCTGATTCCTACTGATCGCGGGGCTTACCGAGACAAGGAAAGTCTTTTTTACACCCATTTTGGCCAGGATGTCAATGCGTTTTATGTGGCCGAAGGAGGCGAAAGTGTAGATGCAGAGCTGGGCATAGCAGAATTGATAGATGAATTGGATTGGGAACCCGATTTGATTGTGCATGCCAGCGCAACGGCAACGACTGCCTCCGGATTGGCGGCAGGAATCGTTCGCAAGGGCTGGAAAACCAAAGTTCTTTCTGTGGCGGTATTGAAAAATGCAGAGGAACAAGCCCAAAAACTGCAAACAGGTGGGTGGAGTAATGTTGTTTCTGTGAATGCTGATTATGACTTCGGCGGATATGCCAAAACCACTTTTGAGCTAATGGAATTTATCAGAACTACCGTGGCCCAAACGGGCATCATGTTCGATCCGGTTTACAGCGGCAAGGCCTTGTTTGCACTAAATTCGTTAAAACCGGAAGGCAAAGTGGTTTTCGTGCACACGGGCGGCACCATGGGCATTTTCAGCGAAGCGTTTATGAAAATTAAAAGCTGAAGAGAACGCCAGCTCTAACGCCGAGGCCATGCTGTTTGCCAGGAAAAGCCAGAGATTCTATACCCAATACAGACGCATTGGCTGAAAAGCCGCCTTTTAACCGGGGTTTTAAATCGAGTCCTGTGTGTAAATCGATGTTCCAGGTGTCGAAGCCGCCCAAAGTGAGTCCGGGTGCCCATTTGAACGCCGATGATTTGGCAATGGGTTTCATTACACCTTGCATTTTCAAGCTAGGAATGTAGCCGGGCAGGTTGCGCCAATCTAGGGAAACAATGAACTTTTTGAATTCCAAACCTAATTTAATCTGAAAAGGCGACAATACCCATTTTGAGGCGCTGCTGCTGTCAATTTCCATTTGATCAATGAGTGAATCTCTGCGACCTTTGAACCATTCACCTCCAAAAATTTCGGTAAGGGTGGCAAAACTGGTGCTGATGTTAATGCTGCCCGCACCGGGAGGCGACATGCGGCTGTAGTCTTTGAGAGAATTGATTTTGAATGCTCCAAAATCTTTCAATTCAATGCTCCATGATTTAAAGGTTGGACTGCTTAAAGTAGAACGGTAACCGAAGCCAGCAAGCATTCCCCAACCGGCAATTCCGTTTTTGAGGGTTGCTGTTCTTATATTCCCTCCCCAATCTACATTTATGTTTTGGGCCAGCGAATCGGTTAGCACACTGGCTGTAAATGCATTAATTTCCGAGTACCCTTTGAGAATGGTGGGTGAAATGCTCCACCACATTTGCTTCCAGTTAGGTGAACTACCGGAAGAAATGCGCTTCGCCCATTGAAGATTCAATCCGTAGGTTGAAAAACGCCTGGCTTGGTCAATTTTGGCGTTCAGGGTTTGCCCCAGATATGCACCATTCCCCTTGAAAATAAGGCGAAAGGCATCATCGTTCATCTGAAACCCTGCATTTTGTTCGTGAAAGACCGATACGCGGGGATGCTTCCAAACACCTTTACCAGTCCAAAGAAATTGACCTTTATTAGAAATTTCAAAACGCATGGCAGCACCACCGCGAAGGGAGGATGGCATATTGCTTTCAAAATTGTCTATGCTCTCATTTTTTATAAATCCTCCAAAAATGAACCGATTGACTATGCCTGCCGGAATGCTGTTGGTACCGGTTTGCAATTCAAATTGCGGTCCAACTGAATGGATGGCAACAAGTGCGAATCCATTGCTGTCAGTACGATTAACCTGCGCGCCAACCTGAAGCGACGCAAAACACAGAGCAAGAATAAAATTACAACTGCGCTTCATATTCAGCCATTAAACTGCTCTTGATTTTGAGCTTGTACGAATTGTAAATTTTCTGCTGGGTGCCATCGCCTTTAAACTGCGCCTTGATGGCCAAAAACCTGGTTTTTTGCAGCAATTCTGCCTTTTCCCTGTTGATGGTGGCCCGTACCACAGAATTTGTTGAAGCCAGGGGCGTTCCTCCCGGTCCGGTTTTGCCCGGCGCAATGATTCCGGGTTCAATGTCTACTTTTCCCAGCGGCTGATAAGCCATATCAAGCATAGTTATTTCCACGCCGGCTTCTATGGGGTAATCGTTTTCAATATCCAGAATCAGGGTGGCGCTTTTTACGCGTTGAATTTTGGGTAAGCTTTCAATTTCAAGAGCCTGAGTATCGCGCAAATTCAAGCCGCCCACCGTGAATGAAACCGGAGCTTCCAACCGCAAATACACATCCACGCTGCTGTTGTCGAACACAAAATCTTTCCAGTTGCTCACATTGCCGTTGGGGTTGGTTTCAATGTCGAGGTCGTAATCAATCCATTGAGGTAAATTTTCAACAAAGGCCTTGATGTTGCTGTTTCCGGCATCGAGTACTACCTTTTTTTCGGAAGCCGAACCGTACACAAACGGAGATGGCGGGATAATGATGTTGCCGGACAAGGGTGTGGCGGTTAGTAGCACTTTGTTTTTGCTGAAAATATTCTCGCATTCCAGTTTGTTCACTTTTACCCTGCCTTCAGCACCCACGCTGTTTTTCACCAGCACCGATGCCGTAAAACTCTTGAAACCGATATTGCCGTCGGCTCCCTTAAACAATGCAAAAGGAGCCCGGCCTGCGTTTTTGTTTAGGGTTTGTCCCATGTAGCCCGTAGCATATTCAGGCAACAAATCGGTCAGTGCGTAGTAAATCCTTAAGCTGTCGTTGAGAGTTACCTGTAATTTTCTGCCACTGCTATCAAGGGTTACGCGCAAAATCTGGTGAAAAGTATTTACGGTGTCTTTCACCGTGGGGTTTACACCGCGGAAATCAAGAATGTATCCCGTCATGTCCACGGTTTCCTCCTGAATTTCGCGGCCTCCGGGTTTGGCGCCGGGAAGTTTAACGGTTCTTTTCAGCGATACACCATTGATGCTGGCGCTGGGAATCTCCAGATTCATGGTCATGTTTTCCTGAATGGTGCTTTCCACCATCAGTTTCAGGTAGCCCGATTTCACTTTGAAAAACTTCACCTGCGGTCCGCCCATGTCCAGCACCAACCCCTGATCCTGATCGATAACCGTTTGGTTCGGGAAAGCGGCAATGGCATCGCGGGGTCTGAGATTTCTAACGGTGAGTATAACTTCAACGCCCTTTTTTGCATCGATTAAAACAGGGCCGTTGCTCGCATCGGTAATCAAGCGGCGAATCACCCCTTTCAGGTTTTTTCGTACGGTTTTGTTGCGCAGGTTGATGCTTTTTTTGGCAAATCCACCCTGAGGAATATTGAGGAATGAATCGCTGGCTACAAAGCTTCCGTCACTGGCGTTTTGCAGTTCAAACACCACAAGCTTCACATTTACCGGCAGTTCGTTGCTGATGGTGATATCGAGAAACCCGCTGTCAAGGGTAGCGGTTTCAAAAAAAGCACTGGCATCAATATCCACCGGGCTTAAGTTGCTTTGATCCTGGGCGGCCACATCGACGGTCTGCCCGTTGAGCAAGTTAAACAGCGGATTTATCTGCCCCAGTGTAATGCGTTGAGAAATACTCCGGTCGCTGAGTTTCAACCTTCTTAAGGTAAAGGCAGTGTTGATGCTGGTATCGGGTGCAGTTACTTTCAAGCTGCGGCCACTGTACACGAGGTTGTCGTAAATGAGGTTGTAACCCGTGTCGGATGCCGTGTTTACGAGAAAACGCTGGTCAACATCATTCAGTGTCAGGTGGGTTTCGAACAGAGGCAATGCCACATTGTTATCCCATCTGGCCGTTTTGCGGGAACAACCCGCTGCCATTAATCCCAGCAGGGGAATCAGCCATTTTGTTTTCATCTGAAATTACGAAGGTAAGCAATCGCATTGCAAAACCCGTATCAAGGGAATGTAACTATTTGGGAGAAGCGGTTCCGAAAAGATTAAATCCGATGAGTTGCTGCAGGCCGAAAAAGAAGATTCCCCAAATGATTACACTCATCATTTGCCAGAAAATTATTTGTTTTTTGTTGTGAATGAATGCGGTTGAAAGCAGGCATCCCACGGGTATACTCAGAATAATGGGTGTAAGAAATGCCACCAGTGGCAGCCCGCCTCTTTGCTTGATGCGAATTAAACGGCGCGATGTTTTGCTGAATGTTTTTTTGGGCTTAAACCATTTTTCAAACCGGTTTTCAAGCCACAGTTCGCTGTAGGTAAAAAACACAATCCCTGTAAATGCCCCGGCAGTGGTAAATACAAAACCCCAGATAGCCTGCTGAAAACCCGCAATGGCCACACCCACGCCCACCGAATACTTTACGGTTGACCACAAAAAACTGACCAGCGCTACAGTGGCAAAATTCACAGCGGCAAAATTAGAGGCAAACTACCGCAAAGCCTCATGAAATCGGATAAGGTTCACAAACAATCAGGCTAAGGAAAAAAAGCGCAAATTTGCAGTTGCGTTTTGAAGAAGTTAAAATACATCATTCTGCCGGCACTGCTTACTGTTTGGGCGAATGGTGCATTGTGTCAATTAGAACCAAGCGGCGATTTTGGAGGCATGACCACCTCAACGGGTGGAGCCGGAGGACGAAGAACAGGCGGCGATTCTGCCCGTTCTTCAGCCAGAAATTTACCCCGTATCAATCCCAGAGTTGCTTCGTTTGGCGGATTGAGTCTGGGTTTGGATACTTTTGTGAAACAGGACACCACACTGCCCTTTCTACAACGCTACAACAAAGCCAGGGCTTCGGCGCAACCATTTTCTGATTTGGGGCATTACAGCAGTCCCCAGCAATCGCTTTTGCTTAATCCTTTTAGCGAAACCGGACTGCAAACCGGACTTCAGCTCTACACATTTCAAAATAAAAAGCCTGATGGCATTCACTTTTACGATGCCAAGGTTCCATTTACAAGGTTTAATTATGTACAGGGTGGCAATGGTTTCATAGTTTTGGATGCGTTGCACACCCAGAATCTTTCCAAAAACTGGAATATTTCCCTCGACTACAGCAGCGTAAATAATGGGGAATTGTACGAGGGCAGCTTACAGAATCATTTGCACCGGGCCACCCGTGCAGGCAGTTTTTACAAGTCGAAAAATGGCAAATACAAACAATTTGTGGTGTTAAACTGGAACAGGGCCAGAAGAAACGAAAATGGGGGCATTATCAACGATTCAATCTTTTTTGACGATGCACGCACCGATACGCTAGAGGGTATTGACATCAATCAACGGGGGTTTTATTATCCCAGGTTAAAAATAGCCAAATCGTTTTATGGAAACCGGCACCATGTTCTTGAGCAACAATGGAATGCTTTTGGAAAGGGCATTTATCTGTATCAGCGCACTGACTGGAACAGGACGGTGTATCGTTTTTTTGATCCTCGGTTAGACACTTCATTTTACGGTTCAAACAGGTTTTTTAGCAAAGACACCATCAACGACAGCTGTGCCTGGAATGGTTTGAACAACAGACTGGGCATGGGTTTTAACCTGAAAAAAAATGGTTTTCTAATGGCGGGCAGAGCTTATTACGGTTACGAGTATGCCAACTTCTCCACTCTGCATTTTCTCAAAGGGAAAGATATTTACCACTCCCACGGTTTGCATGGCGAAACCGAGTTGCGGAAGGGATTACTCGAGGCCCGATTTAAAATAGATGCCTATTTGGCTGGCTACAATAGTGGAGACCGAAACTTAAGCGGATTGGTGAAGCTTGGTATAGGAAAAAATACGAGTTTGCGAATTGGTATTCAAACACAGAAGTACACACAAGCCTTGCGTTTCAGACGATTTTTCGGAAATCAGTTTCGTTTCATCAACAACTTTGGCTCAACAAGCATTTCGGAGTTGAATGCAGGATTCACCCTTCAGACCCGCGCTATTTTGCTCGATGTTACCGGAAGGGCAGGTAATATAAATGGTCTTGTTTACAGTTATAAAACCCCTGAGTTCCGTCAAGCGGGAAAACTGAATTATGCTCAAATACAGGCCAGGGCTCAGTTTAAGCTAGGGAAACTTTACACCGATCACCAGTTTGTTTTGCAGCAATACAGTGATAAACAGGTGTTTTCAGCCCCGGCATTTAGCACCATCAGTTCCTTTTACTTTCAGGGACACTTGTTCAAAAAGGCCATGTTGGCCAGAATAGGGGTGGATGTAAATTATTATTCTTCCTACACCGCTTATGCCTACAGGCCGGATATGGCCATGTTCTACATTTCACCCGGTGGGCGGCCGGGAGGAAATTACCCTTACGCTGATTTCTTCTTCAGCGGCGAGGTAAAAACCCTCATCTTCACTGTCAAATTTGAGCATTGGAACAACTACATAGCCAATGCCGGTTACAACAATGCCTTTTTTTCTGCCAGAAACTATGCGGGTGAACCCATGCGCCTGCTGATTGGTCTGAACTGGCGGTTTTATTATTAAGAAGTTGCCTCAAATCCCTTTTTTGAGACAACTTCTAATCAGGCTCCTTCAGCCCATTTCCTAACCAACGCAAACCTCCCTTTATTCCGGGAGTTACGGTTTCTTTGGTTTTGAATTGCCAGGCAACTCCCCATTCGAAAAAGTCGGCCGAGGTTAGGTGTGCTTTCAAACGATTCATCAAAACCAGGTTTGGCGTTACATAATATTTAAGACCCAAGGCCTGAAAATACCTGCGTTTTGTATCGTCGGGGCGATATATATAAATGCCCATATCTGCAACAAAACCTACGCGACCTATGCGGTATTCGTGTCCGCCGGTGATAGCCAGTTCCGCTGTATTGGCGAATGTGGGCTGGCCCATGGGCTGAAATTTATCATATACATAGGTCCGATCGAAATAATAGACCAAACCACAAGTCCAGTAGCGATGAGGTTTGTGGGGGTAGAAATACTTGGCTTCCAGCAGGTGGTTGACAATGTCTTTCGGGTCGTCCATACTCATTTGTCTTTTACCAAGCCGTGCTGAGAATTGCAGTTCGCTATTTTTCCAGTCTGACCGTTGAACGGGTTTGTAATATTTCGGTGCTTTTTCGAGTTGTTTAATTCCCAAAAACAAAGATGGCATGTTGATGCCCAGGTTGGGCTGACTCCAGTTGCCGTTTGAGAAGTGAATGAGTGTGAGACCTGCCTGCAGTTTACTGCGTTGTTTTAATTCCGTTTCTATGTAAAAAGCCACCTGCATTAATCCATTGATGTGGCTGCCAATGGCTCTGTTTTTGGGGTTGAGAAAAGGATCCCAGCTTCGTGACAGGTAACCTGCCCCAGTTGTAAGTCTGGCGCGCAATGTGGTTTTTCCTTTTCCGGCAATTCCTGCATCGTAATAACCGAAAAATGAGAAAACACGACCATTAATTTCTCTGAAGAGTCCCAAATGTCCAACACCAACACCCACGAAGGGATTTCG
>CANHCW010000052.1 GCA_947459165.1 Flavobacteriales bacterium | reverse complement strand
TCCAGTGAAAAAATTTTGGTACCAATCATTTCGGCCACAATGGCATTAGTTAGGAAAAAACTTCCCAGTATCAGGAAAAGCCTGTTCGATTTAGGATGCGTTGTTGTTTCAGTCATTTGTTCTTCCAATTTGAACTGTCTGTTCCATTTCAGCAATGCTCACATTGTCGAACCCATGTTGCAACAATCTGCTTTTCCATGCACCCAGTGCAGCTTCATCGCCGTGAACAAGAAAAATTTCTTTTACCTTTTTTTTCATCTGGCATGAAAGGTAATCCAGCATTTCCTTGTAATCGGCGTGTGCACTGAAATAAGGCATGGTTTCTATTTTGGCTGAAACCCTGTATTCTTCCCCAAATATACGCACCGGATCAACACCGTCTCGCAGTCTTCCCGCAAGACTGTCGGGCGTAGCATATCCCACCAGCAAAATGGTATTGCGGAAATCTTGAATGTTGTTGGCTATGTGGTGCTTAATTCTGCCCGCTTCCGCCATACCGCTGGCGGAAATAATAATGGCGGGACCGGTTGTTTCATTGATTTTTTTGGAATCTTCCACTTTCGAAACATAATGCAGATTGGGAAAATCGAATGGGTTGCCATCGCGGGTAATGTACTCAAGAATTTCTGCATTGAATTCATCGCGGTGGCGTCCCATGATGGCCGTTGCATTTACACTCAGCGGACTATCCACATACACCTTTAGATTGGGCAGTTTTCTTTCATGCGCCAGTTTGTCGAGCATAAAAATGATTTCCTGGGTTCGGTCAATGCTAAATGCCGGTATAATGATTTTGCCACCCCTTTCGGTGCAGGTTTCGTGCACTATTTGCAGCAATTTCTTTTCCGCGTCTTCGGCTTCAGGATGCAGTCGGTCGCCATAGGTACTTTCGCAGATTATATAATCCGACTGCGGAAAAGCCTCAGGTCCGGCCAAAATTTGGTCGCCGGGTCTTCCAATATCGCCGGTATAAGTTAGTGTTATGGGCAAATCATTTTCTAAAAAAGTAAGCGTGATGGCAACGGAACCCAAAATGTGTGCATTGGGTGAAAAATAACAACGGGTGTTTTTACCCACTGCAAACCACTGATTGTTTCGAACCACCTGAAACAGTTGCAGCGTATTGTGCACATCCGATTCATTGTACAACGCTTCCAATGCCGGTTCGCCGCGCTTGTGCCTTCGCAAATTGATTCGCTTTAAATCCGATTCCTGAATTTTGGCACTGTCCATAAGCATCAGTCCGCACAAATCTTTGGTGCTTTCATTGCAGTAAATGGGGCCCCTAAAACCATCTCGAACCAGGCGGGGCAGCAATCCGGTGTGATCAATGTGCGCGTGAGAAAGCACAACGCAGTCAATGTCCATTGGGTTAAACCCGAAATGACGGTTCAATTCGTCGCCCTCGCGGCCTTCGCCCTGAAACAAACCGCAATCGAGAAGAATTCTTTCTCCTTCGACAGTGGTAACAAGGTGTTTACTTCCCGTTACCCTTTCTGCTGCTCCAAAAAACTGGATATTCATGTTTTTGTTGACATTTAAAATTTAACACATCAAATTTTGGCTGAACATTTGCAAAGATGAACATAGGATGCGCTTAACAAGGGTCATTACTCGTTTTTTTATACCATTCTTTTGCACCGGCCCTGGCCTTATTTCGGCTCAAACCATTGAACAGCTGGTGGCTGAAGGCCTTAGGGCCGACAGCACCGGGAACTATAAATCAGCAATTAAACTTTTTTCTTCTGCTATTGAAAAAGAGCCTGAGTTGGCTGTAGCATGGTACAATCGTGGCTTAAGCCGTATGAAAATGAATCAGCACAGTTTGGCAGTGGTGGATTTGAATCGCTGTATTTACATAGACACGGCCAATACGAATGCTTATTTTAACAGGTCAATAGCCTATCGCCGTACATCCAATTATCAGTTTGCCCTTGCCGACATCAATCATTACCTCAAAAAGCGCCCATCAGACAAAGATGCGCAATATTTTCGTTTTGAGTTGTTGTGCGAAATGCAGGAATGGAACGATGTGCTGGTATGTGCTCACTATTTGAACAGTATAGCAGGAGAGGAGGACGCCAAAATTGAACCCGATCTTATGGCGGCATTTTACGAGAAAGCGGGCAAATCCGACTCAGCGTTGGGCGCCATAAACTTGGCAGTGCAGCGATTACCGGCAAATACCTTGCTGCGACTGGAACGAGCCCACATGTTGCACCGCTTCGGCAAGTTTGAACAAAGTTTAAAAGACTTGGATTTCTTCACCAACATGGAAAGAAGTGAATCTGCGGAAAGAGAAATTCAAAAACTCAAGGCAGATAATTTGTTTTATTTGAAAGATTTTGAAGGTGCAAGCGTTATTTATACTGACCTTCTTTCCTCCGATACAATGAATGCCTCATTAAAAGCCGATTATGGCCACTGTCTGCTTCAAATGGAAAAGTATGAACTGGCAGATTCCATACTTACCTCTGCAATCCGCATGAAAAACGATGCACCTGCTTATGCCTATTTGGGCAGGGGGATAGCCCGCCAAAATCTGGGCAAAGGGCAGGAGGCATGCGACGACTGGCACAAAAGCAAAATGCTGGGTGAAAAAAGAGCTGCATTGTACCTAGAAAAATTCTGCAAAACACGATGATGAGAAGAGGATTGAATTTGTTGCTGGGTGGCATCACCCTCATTTTAGTTATGGTGGTGGCCTGCAATTCAGCCAGCGTAAAAAAAGCACAAACAGAACCTTGCATCAAAGAGATCTGTTTCGTCCGCAATTCCGATGGAGCTAAAATTTGCATTTTCCGCGCTACCTGCGTTCAGCGCGATGGCTGGGACACCCTGCCTGAAATTCGTTTTTGGCGTCGCATTGTGTCAATGACCAAAGACAGTGTACTTGTCAATATACTTGAAACACGCAAAGGAATTGATGTCATTCCCCGTTGGATGTACGACAGCCTGGATGCAATTGGACAACTGGATACGCTGAGAAATGAAATGCGTGTAAAACACAAGGTGCACGATTTGCAGAATATTCGTTTCACAGGCGGTAAAAACCACTTTTATAAGTTCGACGACATCAGTCTGAAAATGGCAAGGGGAGTTCAACTTTTCGATAGTTTGGGTGTTGATCCATTTTATGCTCAGAGCATATTGCTGATTGAGAGTCCGGGTTCGAACAAGCAGAAAAGTATTGCCGGTGCATACGGTAATTTTCAGTTGATGCCTTTTGTGGCAAAGGGTTACGGATTACGGGTTGAAGCAAGAATCGATGAAAGAGAGAATTTCGACCGCAGCGCCTATGCCGCGGCCCGATTGGTGAAGGAATCTTGCATACCCTTGGCCCGAAAGTGGTGTGAGCAATACGGATTTAGAGTTGATGAAAGTGCATTGTGGTTTAAACTGCTTGCCCTGCACTGCTACAATGCCGGTCCCTATACCGTAAAGACTGCTTTATCAGTGGTTCCCACTTCTATACAGGGTAACAAACTCATTCAAACTCTTTGGCATACCAAAGTGGGCTACTGGAGTTCCGAGGCGCAGAATTACTCTCAGCTGGCTATTGCCTGCTACCTGGAATACGAAAAAGCTGTAATGGCAAATAAAATGGAATCGAAAACACGCTACGACCGCTTTTAATCCCGGAATAATTTGTGGCGCAGCAGTCCCCAGCGGTGAAAACGATAGGCAAAACTGACTCCAATTACGCCTAAGCCGTACTTCACACTTCTTGAAAAATTGATAGAGCTGGCTTCGGCAAAGTAGCGGGTAGGACAACTGATTTCGCCAATGCTGAATTCTTTCATGAAGATTTGGGCAATCATTTCATTATCGAAAATAAAGTCGTCGGAGTTTACCTCATAATTTACCGCCCTCAGCACATCAGCTGTGAATGCACGGTAGCCGGTGTGGTATTCGCTGAGTTTTTTCCAGAGCATGATATTCTGAAAAAAGGTTAGCAGCCGATTTGCAACATATTTATAAAGTGGCATTCCACCTTTAAGCGCACCATCACCAATTATTCTACTGCCAAAAACCACAGGGTAAACGCCTTCAGCCAGCAGTCCTGCAATGCTTCTGATCAATCGGGGTGTGTATTGATAGTCTGGGTGCAGCATAATGACCAGATCGGCTTTCAATTCAAGAGCTTTGTTGTAACAGGTTTTTTGATTGCCCCCATATCCTTTGTTTACTTCATGCTTAATAATGTGCCGTATACCCAGCTTTTCTGCAAGTTGCGATGTGTTGTCCCGACTGGCATCATCAACCAGAATGACATCGTCTACTATATCAAAAGGAATCTCTGAGTAGGTTTTTTCCAAAGTTTTGGCCGCATTGTAGGCTGGCAAAACCAACAGAAGTCTTTTATTTCCGATCACGAATGCAAAAATCGGGGTGAACAACATTGCATACCATGCCTAAAGATGTGAATACTTTTCATACATAATGGAAAAAGGGGATAAGTTAAAATTGCTAAAGCAAAGTAATACAATGAATAAGTATAGTAGTTTAGAACGATTTTAAATTGAGGTCAGTGTGAACAATTTGTTTTAACCGCCTAGTAGCGCTTTCTATATTTGCAGCGCGAAAAAAGCCTTCATTCTAGTATGATCAAACAACTCAAAACTTTGGCAGTTGTTGCGGTTGCTACCCTCACAGCAAACATCTACGCCGCAGACAAGCCCAATGCCGAAGAAGGTAAGAAACTTTACGAAGCCAACAACTGTGGTAGTTGTCATGCTTTAGACAAAAAAGTAGTGGGTCCAGCTCTTAGGGGAGTAAACAACCGTCGTAGCGAGGAATGGTTGATTAAATGGATCCGTAACAACGAAGCGTTCAGAAAAAGCGGTGATGCAGACGCCAATAAACTTTATGAAGAATATGGAAAGGCCGCAATGAATGTATTCGAGAATCTTACACCTGATCAGGTCAGGCACATTCTCGAGTATATCAAAACAGCTCCGGCTCCTGTGAAAGCAAAAGGCCCAACTGAAAATGTAGATGGTGCCTCTAAAAATGACGACGGCTCCAATTTGTACATTCTGCTCACACTCATCGGAATATTTATTGTTGTTCTGTTCATTCTGAGCAAGGTTCGCAATACCCTCCGTCGCCTAGCAGCGGAGCGCAGCGGTGAAATTTTGGATTCCAAGGGAGGAGCCATTCGCGGTCTTCTGCCTGAAAAACTGTCAAACATGAATCCCACTGTATTAACAGTTTTCATCTTTTTTATAGTTCTGATAGTAGGAAGCACTTGGGGATACAAATTTGGAATAACAGAAGTAGGTGTTCAAAAGGGGTATGCACCCAAACAACCCATAGCTTACAGCCACAAATTGCACGCAGGTGAATTGAAAATTGATTGTAAGTATTGCCACATTGGTGTTGAGGTGAGTAAATCGGCTACCATTCCATCATTGAACATTTGTATGAACTGTCACAAAGGTGTGCAGAAAGCATCTACGGCAGAGGGTGACGGAATTTCACCTGAAATTGCCAAAATTTACAAGGCTCTTGACTACAGTCCTGATTCAGCCAACTACACCAAGGCTTTCGGGCCCAATGCCAAACCCATTCGCTGGGTTCGCATTCACAACCTTCCCGATCATGCCTATTTCAATCACAGCCAGCATGTGAAAGTTGGAAAGCTTGCTTGTCAAACCTGTCATGGTCCCATTGAAAAAATGGAAGTGGTTCAGCAGTGGAGTTCTCTTCAAATGGGTTGGTGTATCGATTGTCACCGCACAGCCGGTATAGATGCTGCCAACAACAATTACTATGCAGCACTCCACGAAAAAGCTGCCAAAGATTTGAAAGACAACAAAAACCGCAGTAAGTACTTTACGCCTGATGGCAGCGTAAAAATCACTCCTGCGATGAATGGCGGTTTGGAATGTGCCAAGTGTCACTATTAATAATCAATCAGTAAGAAACAATGTCCAATAACATAAAGTACTGGAAAGGTGAAGAGGAGCTGGTAAAAGATCCGGCATTCCTTGCAAGCCGCAAAAACGAATTTCCCGATGCGCTTCCTCTTGATGAAGTGCTGGGTGAAGAAGGCGTGGAGTTAAATTCAAACCGCCGCGATTTTCTGAAATTCTTTGGATTCAGCGTTACCGCAGTTGCCTTGGCAGCATGTTACAAAACAAAAGTGCGTCATGCTGTTCCCTATTTGGTAAAACCTGAAGATGTAACTCCCGGTGTGGCAAGCTACTACGCTTCAACCTGCGGAGCTTGCAGTGCCGCATGCGAATCCGTTGTAAAAGTGCGTGAAGGTCGCCCAATCAAACTGGATGGTAAAACTGGTGCCGATATCAAAAACGGAGGTCTTTGTGCTACAGGACAGGCATCTATTCTTTCTTTGTACGACAACGAAAGATTGGCTGATCCAATCGCCAATGGTAAAGAAGCCAAGGATTGGGCGAAACTCGATGAATCAGTTACTGCTAAACTCAATGAAATTGATTCAGCCAAAGGCAGAATCGTGATTTTAAGCAGTACCATTCACAGTCCTTCAACCCTTAAGGCAATTGAAGACTTCAAAGCCAAATACAAAACAGCTGAGCACATTACTTACGACGCCGTTTCCTATAGCGGAATTGTGCAGGCCAACAAAGACGATTTTGGAAAAGCTGCTTTACCGGCTTACAAATTCGCAAATGCTGAAGTGATTGTCAGCTTTGGTGCTGATTTCCTAGGAAGCTGGATTTCACCTGTAGAATTTGCCAAGGCTTATGCTACAAATCGCATTCCTACCAAAGACAAAGTGATGAGCAAGCATATTCAGTTTGAATCTAACCTGAGTATGACAGGCACTAACGCAGATGACAGATTCCCTATGAAAGCCTCGGACGAAGGGAAATATCTGGCCTCATTGCACAATTATATTGCTGAAAAAACCGGTGGTAAAATGATTGCTATGCCCAATGCAGAATTGGCAGGAAACAGCATTAAGAAAACAGCCGATATCCTGTTGAATGCCAAGGGAAAATCTCTAGTGATTTCAGGATCCAACAATGTGGCGGTTCAAAAAGTGGTAAACAGCATCAATATGATGCTTGAGAACTACGGCAAAACCATCGACATTGTAAACCACAGCAATCAGTACAAAGGCATAGACGCAGATACCGATAATCTTTTAAAAGATATCAAAAGCGGTTCAGTGGCGGGTATTATATTCTATGGAACCAACCCAGTTTATAACCATGACACTGCAGGCTGGACAGAAGGAATCAAAAAAGCCAAATTGTCGGTGAGTTTTGCTTCAACCAAAGATGAAACGGCGGGTCTGTGCAATTATGTTTGCCCTGATAATCATTTCCTCGAAAGTTGGGGAGACGCAGAACCTCGTTCAGGTGAATTTCAGTTCATTCAACCCACAATCACCAATGTATTCAACACCCGTCAGGCGCAGGTTAGTTTGCTTACCTGGGCAGGCGTATCGTTGGCAGTTGAAAACGATCATCTCAAAAACAAAGGAATTCTTACTCAAAAACTCGCCGGTGCTCCGTATTACCACTACATGCGTAAGTTGTGGGCCGAGAAGTTGGGTGAAAAGGATTTTGACAAATCATTCAACAGCTGCCTGCACGACGGTGTATATTCGGTAAAACCCGCAGAAGCCAAAACTCCGGCATACAGTGGCAATGTAACCGAATTGGCTTCGGCATTGTCCGGTGGAAAACAGGGTATTGATCTGGTACTTTACACCAATATTGCAGTACGCGATGGTGCCCATGGCAACAACCCATGGCTGCACGAACTTCCCGATCCCGTTTCAAAAGTGTGCTGGGACAACTATGTAAGTTTACCTAAACAGCTTGCTGTAAAACTGGGATTGCGCGATGGCGATACAGTGAATGTAAAATCAGGCAATGTATCTCTTAGCAATGTTCCTGCGCTTATTCAGCCAGGTCAGGCTAACAACACAGTAGGTCTTGCACTTGGTTTTGGTAGGACTGCAGCAGGTAAAGTTGGCGGAAGCAAGGAAAAAGGTTTTGATACCGTTGGTGTGAATGCTTATCCTTTGCTCTCAGCTGCCGGAAGAAACTGGGTGGTAAGCGGAGTTGAAATTACCAAAGGTGATGGAACTTATGCGCTTGCTCAAACCCAAACTCACCACAGCATTGAAGGTCGTGACCTGGTTAGGGAAAGCACATTCGCAGAATGGCAGAAAAATCCTCAAGCCGGCAACGACAAGGAAAAGACCCATGTTTACACCATTTGGGAAAAGCGCGATTACCGCAAAGACGGATCGCCCAATCACCTGTGGGCCATGGCCATTGATTTGAATGCTTGTACCGGTTGTGGAAGTTGTGTGGTAAGTTGTTCAATTGAAAACAATGTACCCGTGGTAGGGCGTGATGAAATTCGTTTGCGCAGGGAAATGACCTGGATTCGGATTGACCGCTACTACAGTTTCAGAAACAACAACAGTGATAAAGAAATTGAGGGCAACTATGTAACCCGAGAGAAGGAAATAGCCAAATTTGATAAGGCAGATAAGGGAGATTACGACCACTGGGAAAAAATCAAAGTGGTTCATCAACCCATGATGTGCCAGCATTGTTCACAGGCTCCCTGCGAAACGGTTTGTCCTGTACTGGCTACAACCCACAGCACTGAAGGTTTGAACCAGATGACTTACAACCGTTGTATTGGAACTAAATACTGCGGTAACAACTGTCCTTACAAGGTTCGCCGCTTCAACTGGTTCCGCTACAACGATAATGACAAGTTTGATTTCCATTTCAACAATCCTTTGGGCAAAATGGTGATCAACCCTGATGTAACGGTAAGAACCCGCGGTGTGATGGAAAAATGCTCTTTCTGTGTGCAGCGCATTCAGGAAGCCAAATTGACAGCTAAGCGCGAAGGTAAAACACCAAAAGATGTTGAAGTGCGCACTGCCTGTCAAAGAGCTTGTCCTTCAAACGCCATTGTATTTGGCGATTTACACAACCCCGATAGCGAAATCAGCAAATTGTATAAAAACGAACGCGGTTTCGGTGTTCTGGAAGAAATCAATGTTCAGAGCAGCGTGAAATACATGACCAAAATTCGCAATACTGAAACCGTTTAACCCCTAAACAGAAGCAAGAAATGATACACGATTCAATGATCAGAGAACGCCTGGTAACCGGAGACAAAACCGCTGCGGATGTAACAAAGGACATAGCCAGGCCCATTCTCAACAAGCCCAGCACAGCATGGAAAGTGGGATTTACCCTTTCTGTTATTTTTCTGGGAATTTTTATTGTAAGCCTTTTCTGGACTCTGTGGACAGGGATTGGAACCTGGAATATCAATAAATCCGTAATGTGGGGTTGGGATATTACCAACTTCGTATTTTGGGTTGGTATTGGTCACGCCGGAACCCTGATTTCAGCCATCTTGTTGCTTTTCCGTCAGAAATGGAGGATGAGTATTAACCGTTCTGCAGAAGCCATGACCATTTTTGCTGTAATCTGTGCGGCTATGTTCCCCGTATTTCACATGGGACGCGTATGGGTAGGTTACTGGGCGCTTCCTTTGCCCAATGCATTTGGTTCGTTGTGGGTAAACTTCAACTCACCTCTGTTGTGGGATGTATTTGCGATTTCAACATACTTCAGCGTATCGCTTTTGTTTTGGTACATTGGTTTAATACCAGATATTGCTACCATTCGCGACAAGGTAAAAACCAAAGCGGCCAAATACTGGTATCGTTTCTTCTCTATGGGCTGGACCGGCAGCACTCGTTCTTGGGCTCGCTATGAATTGATTTCATTGATTCTGGCCGGTTTGAGCACACCTCTGGTACTTTCGGTTCACACCATTGTATCAACTGACTTTGCAACTTCGGTTATTCCAGGCTGGCACACTACCATTTTCCCGCCTTACTTTGTTGCTGGTGCGATTTTCTCAGGATTTGGCATGGTTGCCACACTGCTGGTTGTTGCCCGAAAGGTGATGAACTATGAAAATTATATCACCATCGGTCACCTTGAGGCCATGTGTAAAATTATCATGTTAACCGGAACATTGGTTGGTATTGCATACCTCACTGAATTCTTCATTGCACAATATTCAGGTGTTGAATACGAACAGTATGCGTTTATGAACAGGGCCAGCGGTCCATATTGGTGGGCTTACTGGAGTATGATGTTCTGTAACCTTGTTTCGCCCCAGGTATTTTGGTTCAAATGGGCCAGAACTACACCTTGGTTTATATTCATTATGAGTATTGTGGTGAATGTAGGAATGTGGTTTGAACGCTTCGTGATTATTGTTACTTCGCTTCACCGCGATTATTTACCCAGCAGCTGGGTAATGTATGCAGGATCATTGACAGAAATTGGTTTGTTCCTTGGAACATTCGGAATCTTCTTCACTTGCTTCTTCCTGTTTGCGAAGTTCCTGCCTGTAATTAACATGTCTGAAATTAAAACCATTCTTCGCAACCGCGAATAATTTAAAAGGATACAACCTGTATGGGAATTATTGATAAAAACCTCAGTCTTCGCAACCGCAACAGAATGTTGCTGGGAGTATGGGAGGACGAAGACAAGCTGGTGGAAGCAACGAGTTCTCTCGTTCATGCCGGCGTTAAAATTCAGGATGTGTATACACCCTATCCGGTTCACGGGCTGGATAGAATAATGGGTGTAAGGCGCAGCTGGCTTTCTATTGTGGCATTTCTTTGCGGTATGACTGGTTTCAGTCTCGCTTTCTTGATGATTCACTACATGTATGTTCAGGATTGGCCGGTAGATGTGGGAAATAAACCGGTAAGGTTTTCTCCCAGCTGGATTCCGGTGCTTTTTGAAGCAACAGTTCTGTGCACTGCTTTTGGTATGGCCTTTTTCTTCTTCATTCGCAATCGCATGATTTGGGGAATTCAACCTGAATTGTTGGACGAAAGACAAACGGACGACAGAATGATTATAGCTGTTGAAACTGAGGCTGGAATGAATGAGAAAGAGGTACTTGACATGATGAAAAAACACGGTGCTGTAGAGCTTCGTGAAAGGGTAGGAGGCGTTTCCACAACCATTTAATGAAACTGTTAATGAAAAAGGTTTTATATATCAGCTCTTTACTTATTGCCGTTGGAATTATGGCAACAGGTTGCGTGAGCAGGGGCAATAATACCGGTTGGGAATACGCACCGGATATGGCCTATTCAAAAGGCTACGAACCCTACAATCAGGGTGATAGCAATGTGATCAATCCATACGGTATGAGCATGAGGGAACCGGTATCAGGAACCGTAGCCATTGGTAAAAACAACCATTATCCCTTCGACAATTCAGGCGATGGATACGAGCAGGCAAAAGGTTACGAAATGCCTGCCGATATGGAAGATAAGGAAAATCGCGGTCAGTATTTATTCAATATCTACTGTACTCCATGCCACGGCGAAAAGGGCTTAAATGATGGAGAAATTTTTAAGCGCGGATTGGGTAAACCTGCCTGGGCCAATTTTCAGGATAAATATATCAGGGAAATACCTGTAGGACAGATTTATCATACCCTCACTTACGGAAAAGGCAATATGGGAAGTCATGCTTATGCACTCAACCCAGCTGACCGTTGGAAAGTAATTAAATATGTTAAACAACTCAGCGGCGCCGGAGTGGAAACCAAAACCACCAAAGATTCAGCTGAAGTCAAATCTGCTAAGAGATAATCAATGGGACACGGACATCATATTGAAATTAAACAGGAGCAATTTAGCGTACCTGCAAAAGGTAAACAATTCGCCATCTTGCTTATCGTTGTGGGCCTGATTTTGGCCGGCATTGGCATTGCAACCATTGACAGATCTCACGGTGGTGCACATCACGGCGAAGCGCCAAAAACAGAAGCCAAAGCTGCTGTCCACAAAGAACATGGTGCTGGAGATGATGCTCATGCCAAAGCAGGTGAGCACAAAGCAGGGGCTGAAGCACATGAAGGACATGGCAATGTTGACAACGCACAATTCGGTCCTAGGGTTAAATTTCATTCTCAAGACAAACCTTGGACTACCCGTATTTGGGCCAATTTGCTTATAATAGGGTACTTCTTATTCATGGTTTCACTGGCTGCATTGTTCTTCATTGCAGTTCAGTACATAGCCAATGCCGGTTGGAGTGCTGCAATTAAAAGGATTCCTGAAGCCATTTCCACCTTCTTCCCAATTGGATTTGTTTTGGCTTTTGTTGCCATATTAATTGCCAAAAACGACCTCTATCACTGGGTTCATTATGAGCACCTGCACTTGAAAAAGGGCGATCCAGGTTTCGATGCCATTCTCGATGGTAAGAAGTGGTTCCTGAACAGCAATATGTTTCTTATTTTTCCGGTGGTGCTGGTTGCTATTTGGTGGTTGCTCGGAAGAAAACTTCGTTCGCTTTCAATTGCAGAAGACACTGCTCCCAGCGGTGACTTAACTTCACACAAAAAGAGCATTCGTTTCAGTGCGGGTTTTGCCGTAATCTACGGTTTTACCATTGCTGTGGTTGCCTGGCTTTGGATGATGAGTATTGATGCACATTGGTTCAGTACCATTTTCGGTGTTTATAATTTTGCCACTTCATGGGTAACGGCTCTTACGGTTATCTGCTTGTTTGTAGTTTACCTGAGGTCTTTGGGATATTTGAAAATTGTTAGCGACGAACATGTGCACGATTTGGGCAAGTTCATGTTTGCTTTCAGTATTTTCTGGACCTACATCTGGGTGAGTCAGTATCTGTTGATTTGGTATGCGCACATACCTGAAGAAATGATGTATTACCAAATTCGTTATGAAGATTATAAATTCAACTTCCTGTTGAATATTTTCATGAACTTCCTTTGTCCATTCCTTATTTTGATGATGAGAAATGCCAAGCGCAGCCCGAAAGTGCTAGCTGTAATTGGAACAATTTTGATATTCGGACACTACCACGATGTTTGGTTGATGGTGATGCCGGGTGTTTTCGGTCCTGGTATGCAGATTGGCTTGCTGGAAATCGGAACTTTGCTGACTTTCGCCGGTATATTTGTTTACTGGGTGTTGGTAGCGTTAACCAAGCG
>CANHCW010000051.1 GCA_947459165.1 Flavobacteriales bacterium | reverse complement strand
GTATTACATCGTAACCATTGATGAAGGTTCTTCAGGGCAAAGCAATCAGGGCCTGCGTTACAGTCTGGTAGACATGAAGCTGAATGGAGGAAAGGGAGATGTGGTGGCTACCCAGAAAAACATACTGCTCCTCACCACCAATTCGGAAAGGGCAGAGGTGATTCCCGCTGCCAATTGCAATGAATTTTGGGTTGTTACTAACAGAATTCCCAGTGACAGTTTTTTTGCCTTTCGCCTAACTGCTGCTGGCTTTCAGCCAAAACCGGTTATTTCATTGGTTGGGGCGGGTCACGGGGCAGGTTCGGGTCATTTGAAGGTAAATCGGCAATTCAATAAACTGGTATGCTGTAACTTCTTTGACCAAACCATAGAAATGTATGATTTTAACAACGCCACTGGTGTTTTATCAAATTCCATTTCCTGGAAGTTGGCAGTCTCCGGACTCGCCTACGGGTTTGAATTTTCACCCAATGGCAAATTTCTTTTCACCAGCGATTTGGTAAGTGGTGTTTATCAGTATGATGTGAGTTTACCGACTGCTTCGGCCATCAAGGCAAGCGAATATGTGGTAACCAAAAAAGCGGCGGCAAGCTTGCAATTGGGACCCGATGGAAAAATATATACGCTGGTTGGAGGCCTTGATGCCATCGCCAATCCCGACCAGCCCGGTCCCGCATGCGATTACAGGGAATCTGTTATTGCAAACCAAAGAGGTGGTGGGGGATATGGCCTTCCCAAATGGGTTTATTCGCCGGTAGTAAACGGATTAAAAATTTCATTTTCCGGCGATTCCTGCGCAGGGCAAAATATCTCATTTTCAGCAACTGCTAGTTCTGCAATTAAGAGCATAAGCTGGAACTTCGACGATCCCAGCAGCGGAGCAGCCAACCAATCTACGTCTGTTTCCCCAGGGCACAAATTTTCGGGACCGGGCACCTACAATGTTCGTTGCGTTGCAAAATTTGACTGCGGTGAAGACACTGTTTTTCAAAAAATCAATATCAAAAATTGTGATTCGACCCGTGAGGTGTTGGAACTCCTACTGGCCAATGTTTTCACCCCCGGCGCCGATGGCAAAAACGATCTATGGGAAATCTATTACAAAGGGTGGGACAAGGTTGATGTTCAGATATATTCTCGCTGGGGTGTCAATGTGGCTTCCTACAGTTTGCCCGCAGAAAAATCATGGAACGGCCGTTTGATGAATACGGGAGTTCTATTGCCCGAAGGAACGTATTTTTATCAACTTCTTGCCAGCGATACTCAAACCCTGTCAACCAAAAGGGTAAGTGGAATCATTAACTTGATTCGCTGACAATTTAACTTCAATTAAAAAACAAAAGCCCCATAACGGGGCTTTTCGTGCCTAACAGCAGCAACTCGTTGCCAAAGTCAGGGATATGAATTCTAGAGGTTTTACAGATGTTCATCTGGGCCTTATCCGGCCATTCGCTGTAGGCTGGCTTCGGTTTGCGGGCGTTTGCTCCGACTGCGGGGGCTTACTGCCGGTCACCTCCTCGCACGGGCAACCGCAGCCGCCTCCCTTGCCGGCGCTGCCGTTAGGGGTAAATGTCTATTATTGCGCATGAAATAATGTATTCTAATTTGTATTATATATAGATAGTTAATAAATTTGCAAGAAATACTTATTTAATTGAGCAAAATGTATTACTAAACATGTATTCCGGTTTAGTTTAGTTTTGTAAGTTAATTATAGTAGTAAAAAGTGTCAAAAAATAAAAAATATATAGATGGAACAAAATGCAAAAAACTTTCTCAAAAGGATTTCAGATTTGGCGAGTTCTTTAACGACAAAGAAAATTTCTAAAGTAGCTCATTCTCATAAATTCAATGAATGGCATGCCTACATTTGGCAAAACAAACCCTATTGGGAAGATATAACATGGAGGGTTAAAGAGCCTACACATAGTGGTGAGGCAGAGGTGCATCTGGGGTTTTACTCATCACGGCCTACCTCATCTCTCGAAAATGCAATCCAACAAGCGGAGACTTTGGGAAAGGGAAAAGTGAGTCATGTGTTGAAGAAGGAAAATGGAATTCGTCTTGTGTGGAGTACGAATTTAAATAGTGAAGAAAAATTAAATAGTTTGTTTGAAATCGTTTCAAGTATTTTACCTGATTTTTTGCAAATTGCAACAGCTAATCTTTGTCTGGCTGAGTCTATTTCTAGCGACGAAAATGATGAACCCACGCCGCTAATCGATGAGGTTCTAGATCAGTCAAGTAATTCGGGCAATTTACCAACCACAATTCCTTTGGATGATTTAGAAAAAATCAATTCATTATACAAGGCTTCTGATAGTGAACTTCCCTCATTTTTGAAAGAAGTTCTTGATAAATATGGTTTTAATTATGGCGGCTGGATTTTCTCTTGCTCTTACAATGACATTTTAGATGAGTACGACAAAATAATTGAACATTTTCCGTCTTTGAACAAAGAAACGATAGAAGCAATCAATAACCTAAAAGATGGCGGCCAATCCGAAACAAAGGTTTGGTTCGAAACCTTAAAAATTATCTCAGATGCGTTAGCCAATTCGGGAGGAAAATTGATCGCCACTTTATCTCCGAGAGGTGGCTCTGATAATTGCTTTTTGATTTTCTCAGATTCATATTTAAACATACCAATCATATTGTTATATCATTTCAACGAATCTTTAGAGAATGGTTCAGGTTGGTTTGATGAGTTCATTGAAGATTTTAACAAAGACTACCAAGAATTTATTAATGACAATAACAAAATATCAGATTCAAGCATTCTAAAAGCAGAATATATAATTAGTGATGGGCCTTTTGGACCTTCTGTTGATAGCAACTATCGAGTTTTGAATTTGGACAGTGATTTGTATAATGCTGCTTTAGCTGGAATGAATGCTGCTAAAGCATATTGTTAATTATAAATTATTGTTTTGGATAGGAATATGTTCAAGACAACATTATCTCAGTTCAATTCTTTAGTTGAATAAATAAGGGTTATTCGTTTTCAACTTTGAGTTATTAAGCAAATATATACTTATTTTAATAAATACAATTCTACTTTTTAAATATTTCCGAACTTTTACATTTGCTCGTTCTCTTATAACCCATAAAATTGACAAAAAAAATAGAACTGGAGCTTGCTTTAACCAAGATTGGTGATTTGCTGTTGCACGATAAAATTACCTTAAACAAACAAGGTAAATCTATTGAGCCTGTGAAATTGAAAGTGCCCGAATATCAGCGGCCCTATAAGTGGACCGGCAAAAATGCCATTCAACTCCTCGATGATATCCTACTAGCCAAAAGCCAGAATAAAGAAGCATACCGCGTAGGTACCTTAATTCTCCATAAAACGCAGGATAGGCAGACGCTTGAAACAATCTACGAAATAGTAGATGGACAACAGCGAGTTACCACCTTTGTGCTGTTGCTGCATGCACTGGGCTTTGGTGAAATTTCATTTCTGAAGCAATCCGTAAAAAACAATGTTCACAGCACCACCAACATTCCCAATAATTTCTTGGCTCTGAAACGGCGCATTCAAAATATAAAAGAGGAAAAAAGCAAAGAAGATTTGAAAGCGTATGTGCAGAATAATTGTGAATTGATAGTGGTCATTACCAATGAAATTTCCGAGGCATTTCAGTTCTTTGACTCCCAAAATGCAAGGGGCAAAAAGTTATATCCACACGATTTATTGAAGGCCTATCACCTGAGGGAAATGAGCAACATGGATGTTAGCGAAACGGAAAAAGTGGTAAAAACCTGGGAAGACATGGACCAGAAAAAACTGGCCACATTGTTTAGTGAGTATTTGTACAGGGTGAAAGAGTGGACCAAGGGAAACACGGCCTGGGAATTGACTGAAAAAAACATCCATAAATTCAAAGGGGTTGCGCACAAAGACAATTATCCTTACGCCCAGTATTACAAAGGCGCTTTTGCTTATTTAGACCACATCAATCAAACTGCCATGCCTTTTGTTTCTGGGTTGCGAAGTTTGAAACCCTTTCAGCTTGACACACCCGTTGTGGCGGGAAAACCCTTTTTCGACTATGCCAAACATTATTTTGAGATACTGGCCGATATTCAAAACAACGATAAATACGAGGGTTATTTTGTTAATGACAATCAAATTGTTAAAACCCTGAATTTAAAAGATTTCAAAGCTGGAATTGGCAATGGAATAACCCGACTGCTGTTTGATACCGCCTTGCTACTTTTTGTTGACAGGTTCTGTCCGGAAAAACCTTCTCAGCAAGATCTTGATTTGCTCGATGAGTTTTTGGTCTTTGCGTTTATCTGGGCCTACTCACTTCGGGCTCAATACAACAACCTGGGTTGGGTTAGTGCCCAGAATTATATCATGGGCAGTGAAAAAATCAATTCATTCAATATCTATAAAGCAATTGCGGAATCAGATAATCCATTGGCATTAATGAGTGCCTTATCCGACAAACTCAGGCCACTCAAAATAGCTGACCTGAGTAAAAATCTTCAGTCCATGAAGGAATTTAACAAAGAGGATGCGAATCATGTACAACTGCATTATCTGAACTTTTTTCAACGATATAATTATTTGGAGGTAAAAAAATGAGAACCCAACATTTACCCTTGGAGCAGCAGTCTATTGCCCAATTGTATTTCGGCAATAAAGCCACTTTTGAAGTGCCGATATATCAGCGCAATTACGCTTGGGAAAAAGAAGAAATATCAGCCCTTGTTCAGGATGTTTACGACTCTTTGAATGGCGGTAAAGAGCAATATTTTATTGGAACACTGGTTACCTTTCACAAAGGAGATATGGTTTATGAGGTTATTGATGGGCAGCAACGCCTTACCACCATCAATTTGATTCTGCGCGCTTTGGATCCTCAAAAATGGCCCACCAATAAACTCACCTACAGGGCACGCAAAAAATCCAATTACACCCTTGAAAGTATCCCACATTTTCAGGTAGAGGAAATAGACCGGGGCATCAAAAATGGTTTTGATTTTGCAAATCAGGCCTTAAATGAAGTGTTGACGGGTAAAACCCGAGATGAGTTCGCAGCGTATTTCTTGAATAAAGTTCATATCATTCATTATCAGGTGCCCAAAGACATCGATCTGAATCACTATTTCGAGATCATGAACTCGCGGGGTGAGCAATTGGAGAAACACGAAATTGTGAAGGCCCGTTTGATTGAGAAACTCAGCATTGAAGACGACCGGATTAAATTCAATCTACTTTGGGAGGCCTGCAGCGATATGAATGTGTATATTCAAAAAAAGTTTGACAAATCAAGTTTTAATTGGGAAAATGACTTAAAAAAGGAGGGTTTTTCTTTTGATGAATTGATTAAGGGTACAAATATTGTCTCCAAATTAAGCATCGAACAGTTAATCCAAAATGCGTTACCTGATATAGATCTTGCGCGAAGGGATGAGCACGACGATAAATTCCAATCGATTATTGATTTTCCTAATTTTTTACTCGTTGTATTAAAATTGACTCGATTGAATGAGCCTGGTTTTCTGGAAGACCTCCTAAAAATAGGTAGTGAAAATGCTACAGAAGACGAAAAAGATTTTGTGCTTGACGATAAATCAATCATTCGTGAATTTGAAAAAGTAAAGATATGTGATGAAGAATTTGTCAAGACATTCGGATTCAATTTGCTAAAGGCAAGGTATTTGCTCGACAATTACATCATCCACCATTCAAATCAGGAAGAAACCTCCGGGAAAAATCCATGGGATTTACAAGTTTGGCAATTGGAGGGTAAAAACACAGCTCCAAAAGTTTTAACCTCTGTTAGAATACTACAGCGACGCTTGGTCCACCTGCTTTCAATGTTTGAGGTTTCATATTCTTCAAGACAGCGTAAAAATTACTTATTCTATTGTCTGAATTATCTATTTAAGAATAACTGGAATGCGTCAAATTATGCTGATTTTCTCGAAGAATTGGCTGAAAAGTATCTAAAGAATGTTTATTTGAATCGCAACAAATTGAATGACAACAACACTCCCTTGCCACGCGTGTTTGATCAAACAATGCTGGATGAAAATACAATACTGGGTGTTCCCACAAAACAGGACTTTAACGCAATTTACGGAGATGGAACCGCTGTAACAAAGGGAATTCCTTTATTTATATTTAATTATTTGGATTATAAACTGTGGAACAAGTATGCAGTTAACTTCAGGGAAGAGGATATGCCTGAAGGTCGGCAGGAGAAAAGGGACTTTTTCGAGAATCTGGGATGCTCGGACTATAACTTTCAATTGGATGTATTTAAGGGGTTCTACTTTTCAAGAACCCGAAAAAGCCTGGAACACTTTTTTGCCCAAGCCAATGTAAAAGAAACGGAAACACCCACTAAAGAACAAATTAATTGCTTCGGCAACTTCGCCATGATAAGCAATGAGGCCAACAGCTCCGGCTCCAACTGGTCTACAACTGAGAAGTGCAGTCGCTACTTGGATTCATCCAAAAAAATTCATCCGGTGAGTGTAGCATCCCTAAAGTTGAGGATTATGATGCAGAAGTGCAAAGACAACCAGAATAAAATTTCAAATTCAAACTCATCAAATTCTTCACTGGACTGGACCTTTCACGATATGAAAGAACATCAGGATAAGATGCTGGACATTCTATTGAATTCTTGAAATAGTTCACTTGCTTATAAAATACAAAAAGCCCCATTACGGGGCTTTTTTCGTAGCGAGGAGCAGGATCGAACTGCCGACCTCAGGGTTATGAATCCTGTGCTCTAACCAGCTGAGCTACCTCGCCAAATGAGGGTGCAAAAATAGTGTTTTTTACCGAAAAGGAAAAGCGGAACTATAAAGCCATAACCTCTTGCACGGCTTCCATTACCCGTGCGGGTTCCAACGATTCCATGCAGCTCGTTCCGTCAACGCAACTGCCCTTGTAAAAGCACTTGCAGGCCTTGGGCGGCTGCACAATTTTGCCCTTGCCGAACAAATCGAATTCGTAAGGATTGAAAATGTTGTTCATCAGCACAATCTTTTTGCGCAATCCCAGTGTAAGGTGCATGCCCATGGTAACCTGGGTTACCACCAAATCGCACTGATCTATCAGATTGATGAATTGTTTCAAAGGAAAATGCCCAAGATAGTCTGCGCCTGAGCCTTGTTGTATCTGCATATTGCGGTCATGCTCCTGCGCGCCGCCCAACAACAATACGCGGTAACCCTGTTGTTGCAAATCTTTGGCCAGCGATACCCATTTTTCAATGCTCCATAACCTTGTGGTCCAGCGGTCGCCGCAACCAGTGTTTAATCCTACAATGGGTTTGCTTCGGTCTAAATTCCAAATAAAACCTTTATCGGCGTGGTTGTCCAGCAAATAAGGCTCTCCTCCGTATTCCATGCCGCACAATTCAAAAATTTCGGTGCAGTAGTTTTTGGTGTTGGCTTTGCTTACATCATCGAACAATCCCGTTTCAAATTTATGGTTGGCCAACTCGTTTACCGGCTGTATGGCTCCGTCTTTCAGCACGAAGCCGTATTTCTCTTTCGCATTCACCGATTTCAACAAAGCGCCGGCTTCTTTCTCTTTGTCCAGGTTAATGGCAATGTCCCAGTCGGTATGCTGAACCTGTAAAACCGCCTCGGTATTGAGTTTCAGAATTTCGTGAATTTCCCCGGCGGGCAAAATGTCAGGCGACAGCGTAATCCAGGTAAATTTGGCATTGGGGTAAAGCCCTTTGTAACGGGTAATCAGGGGAGTGGTGCGAATTACATCGCCTATGGCACCCAGTTTAATGATAAGAATGCGCTTTTCAATAGGCGTGTAAGCCGGACAATCGGAGCAGTGAAAACCCGATGTTTTATGGGGTTTGCAGGGTATGTGCCCCAAATAATGAAGACAGTCCGGTTTATAGAACATCAGTGCAAAAATAAGATTATTGTCATTTACCCTAACCTAAACACAACAAAAGAGGCACAATTCTTGTCTATATTTGTGTGAAATCAATGGGAACACGCAGACTCAAATACCTTTTTCTGATTATTACTGCTCTGTTTGTATTTCCCGCTATGGCAACCCACCTGGTCGGTGGTTTTCTGACTTACCGCTATTTGGGTTCAAATGGTTCAAGCAGTCAGTACAAAGTTACCCTCTATGTTTACCGCGATTGTATCAATGACAATACGGCCAACGAGGTTCCCTTCGACGATCAAATTACACTTTGCGTTTACAACTCCAATTTCACCTACTTCGATTCACGAACCATTAAATTGGTAAGTAAAAAGAAAGTTGATCCTGTTGGCAATACCACCTGCCCTGAAGTGAAAAACGCTTGTCTGGATCAGGGGATTTATGAAACCAACATCACCCTTCCCAATAACAATACCGGTTACCACCTGAAGTGGGAGAGGTGCTGCCGAAATACGCAGAATAACCTTCGGGATGACAATCAGGGGACGCCTTATCAAGGACAAACCTATTATGGTTTCATACCGGCCACTTCACTCAAAAACAGTTCTCCTGTGTTTCAGGATGTTCCTGTTCCCTTCATTTGCGCATTCGACACCACAACCATCCGCAGCCGGGCTGTGGATCCCGACGGTGATTCACTATCTTATCGGTTTGTTACTCCATGGCAGGGTGCTACAGGTAGCAATCCCATTATGAACAGTTGTCCAATGCGGATGACCAATTTTGATGATGTGGAATACAGGCCTGGTTTCAGCGCAACCTTCCCATTTGGTAACGGAGGTGTAGCGCAGATTGATGCGTTCAACGGACTTACAACTTACATGGCGCCGAGCACCGGCAGGTATGCTGTGGCCATTGAAGTAACAGAGTGGAGAATGGGAATACCCATTTCAACCGTTCGTTTGGATTTACAGATTCTGGTCATCAATTGCAAACCCAACAACAAACCCAGACTGAGTTATGAAGGTGGAACCACTGTTTGGAATGTAGAGGCGGGGGAATTGCTATGCAGGGATGTGACTGTTTCAGATTTGGATATCAACGATGTAGTAACACTTAAAGGGTATGGCGATATTTTTACCGGAGCCAACGGATTTACCGGAACAAGGGCTACAATGAGTCCAACGGCAGCATCCGGTCGTCCTAAGGCAACCGGAAAATTTTGCTGGCAAACCGATTGTTCTCATGCCAGGGTGGCACCATATCGTGTCACTTTTGAAGCGTACGACAATGGCTGTCCGTCTAAATTCATCAACGAAAATGTATTGATTTATGTAAAGCCATTCTCACCGCCGGAAACCCCTCAAGGGCCGACACCGGTATGCCAAAATAGCAAAAATGTGGTTTACTCTGCGCGGAACCAGGTGGTTGGTAACAAATACAAGTGGCGTATTTACGGTGGCAGTATTGTTGGCGATTCAACGCTATCTTCGGTTACCGTGAATTGGGGTTCGGGAGGCACCGGAAAGGTAGAATTGTTCATTATCAGCCGATTTGGTTGCGTTGTAGGCCCCAAGCCCTATACGGTAATCCTTACCCCGTCACCTGCAAGGCCCAAAATCAGCGGTAAAGACACGGTTTGTTTGAATGCATCGGCACAATTTACATCAACTGCCGATGCGGGTGTTACCTATCAGTGGTTTGTAACCGGAGGAAGTATTCTGGGTTCATCGGTTCAAAATTCGCTGAATGTTCGCTGGAACACTCAAGGAATTGGGCTGGTTCGGTTGCAGGTAACCAATTCCACAGGTTGCACCTCTGAACAGGATTCACATTTCGTATTTGTATCGTTTCCCAACACACCATTGCCCGAAGGACCGATCTCGGTTTGTCCGAATAACCGCAATATTGATTACCGCATTGTATCACCACCTTCGGCAGGTTCTCTCTATTCTTGGGTGATTAGCGGTGGAATTCAGTCAGCCGGAGGAATGTCACCCGCCATCAAGGTAAACTGGGGTGGAATGGGAATTGGTTTCGTCAAAGTAGTTGAAATCAATCGTTTTGGATGCAAAGGCGATACGGTATCACTCAGGGTAGTTAAAAATCATGCATTGGCAGGTCAGCTGCCTGTTGGTGATACCTCGATGTGCGAATTCACCCTCAATAAATCATATTTCATCAAGCCGGTGAATGGCGAAACCTATAACTGGATTGTGACGGGAGGAACCATTACAAGCGGTCAGGGAACCGATAAAATCACTGTGGATTGGGGTGGCAGCGGATTGGGTTCCGTAGGAGTTCAGGCCACTGCCTACGATAGTATTTCGGGTTTGCCTTGTCTTTCTCCGGTACGGGCAAGACTGGTGAATCTAAGGCCTTATCCTTTAAAAACACCTATCAATGGCTTGTTCGAACTTTGCCAGACAAAAACACCGGGTATTTACCGAATAAATGGTTTTTCGGGTTCAACATACGAATGGGATATCAACGGATTGAATTACACCGGACAAGGGTCAAACACGGTCAACATTAACCTTGATACTTTTGGCACTTTTAGCATTCGTGTTCGGGAAATCAGTCCGTTTGGTTGCACCGGCCCCTGGAATGACACGCAGATTATCATTCAACCTAAGCCCAGAACTACACCAATAAGTGGAGATGCCACCATCTGCTATCCAAAACTTACAGGATATACCTACGGCGTAACCGGAATGGCAGGCAGCACCTATCAATGGCGGGTGAACGGAGGTTCGTTCAATCCTGCTCCTGCACCGAGTTCTACCAATGTAACTGTAAACTGGAACGGGCAGCAATTTTCAGAACTTTCCGTACTGGAAACCAGTGGATTCGGCTGTGTGGGCGATACAGTTAAACTGCCCGTGTTTATTGATAATCCTGCGATTGAAAGCCGCTGGGTAACGGTGAATCCACCGCCGGCTGACGACAAATGGGTGTTGGTTCATTATAAATTGACCAATGCGCCGCGTTACAACAAGCAGGTGGTGATACAACGGAGGTTAAGAAACAGTTTCGGCACATTTGCTACCGTGGGGCTGGCCAATCCGGCTGATACCATTTTTACTGATAAAATTGCTTTAACCGACAGTTTCAGTTATGAATACCGTGCGGTGGCCATCAACCTTTGTGGCGATAGCTTATTCAGTAATTCCAACACCGATGTGCTGTTGAAAGGGGCGAAGACAGGGCCATTCAGTATGCAGCTCAATTTTACCAACTACATGGGATGGACTACAGGTGTGGCGCGCTACGAATTGTATCGTTTGCTCGAAAACAAATCGGGATATACACTGTACAAAACCTATTCTGGGCCAAGCAGCGATATTTTTGATAATGGCAAGGACCATTACGGACAGTATTACAGAGTTAAGGCCATTGAAAACGGTGGGCAAAATCGCGAAAGCTGGAGCAATGACATCAGGGTATTTTTTGAGCCGGTTATTTACATTCCCAATGCTTTTAGTCCTGATGGTAATGGTATCAACGACAAATTTCTTCCCAGTAGCGGCGGTTTAAAGACCTATAAGTTCACCATATACAGCCGTTGGGGTGAAAAAATATTCAGTACCACCAATTCAGAGTTGGGATGGGATGGTCAATATCTGGGTAAGCCCTGTCCGGCAGGAGTGTATGTGTTCTATTGCGAGTACACCGATTTTCGGGATAAGGTTTACAACACCAAGGGAACTTTGCATTTGCTGAGGTAAGCTCAATCAAGGTTGTTCCAAATTTTTCTGATGTATGAATCACTCAGTCCGGTGAAAGTTGCTATTTCTTTGGCTGTTTTTCCTTCTTTTCTCAATTCCTTCACCTTATCGTAGCGGAGTTTTTGAATCAAATCGCCCGGTTTTTCTGGTGCCAGCAGAGTGTACACCATGGATGTATTTGTAGAAAAGTGAGTGTTGATTGTTTTTAGCGAAGCTAGAGGCAGATTATTTCGCACGAAATTTTCAATGTCTTCGCGACTAAGTTGTGGCTTAACTTCCTCAACTTTCGCCGAGTCAAGAGCATTTTGCATTCTTTTAATTCGTCTTCTGTAAATCAGTATTAAGGACAACAAGAATATAAAACCAATTGCAATCAATGCGAGAATCCATGGGCTAAAACCATTGCCATTATTTGCATTTAAGGATTTGTTGGCATTGGCAACAATTTGATCAATTTGACTTAAGTCAAGAACGAACAATCCACTGATACTCCCCGCGTACACCTTATTGTTTTTTAAAAACAATCCTCTGCGGTTGAACTCCACGCCGGGTATCAGGGTTAGCAGTTTGTTTTCATCGGCTCTGTAGAGAAATAGACCCTCATCGGTTGAAATGATGAATTCGGTTTCTGATAATGGTAACAAGGTATGCGCCTTGTTTAGACGGATGAGTTTTTCGGGTTGTTCAACTCCTTTTTGCCTGTACAGGTGATTTTCTGAAAGAATGTATACATTATGTGACATGGCTCGTCCGTCCATAATGGTTTCCATTATTTTAAAACCTTCCTTAACCTTTTTTTCGACGAAAGAGTATGTGAAGATTTGACTTCCTGCACTAAAAAACAAATGGCCTAGGAATTCATTCCAAAGAACGGTCGATTGATTGGGCTCTCCGGTAAATACAGTCTCAATATTGTTCAAACCAGCATCCAGCAATCCAAGCCGATTATCTGCTGCCAGCAGGTACTCTTTGGTTGTTTCAGAAAATTGAATATCCGTTGTTTTATTATATGCAAAACCATTTGGAGTGTTGTATGTTTTGAACGGAGGCCCATCTTCAATATCTCTCATGTCAAATACATCCAATTTATAAGTGCACATAAAGACCTTACCTTGTATTTCTCTGATATAACCATCTGAAAAAGAAGAAACAGGGTCACTCAACAATTGGTCTTTGTAATAAATTCCTGAGTATGTGCCTGTGAAGTTCTCTGAAATGGTCCTTACACTGTGGTTTCTAAATTTTAAACTGTAGGGACGAATATCGAATACATGCAGTCTGCCTCCAGAGGTGATATAAAAATAATTCCCTTTTCCTGCATGATATTCGTCTCGTTTCTCGGTAGGATAGGGCAGAAGGTGATTAAAAGTGGTTTGGTGATGAAACTTAATGCCATCTGGGTTTAAAACGGTTTTTCCATTGTTGTCAACCATTAAATATCCAATGCGGTTATCCATTTTTAAAGGATTGGTTTCATCTATTCTGAATACTCCGTCGGAAGTACCAGCGTAGATATTTCCATCCCCTGCTTTAACAATATTGTAGAAGTAGGGTCTGGAATACAATATGAGTAAAGTTGTATCCCAAAATTGCCCAAATCCAATCATGGGTGTAAGAAAGAAAAAAACAACAAGAAGTCTTTTTGTCATG
>CANHCW010000050.1 GCA_947459165.1 Flavobacteriales bacterium | reverse complement strand
TCCTCTTCCATCATCTTTAAACCGTAATTGCGAATGGTGTTGATCAGTTTTATCATTTTTCGGCCTTTTTCGGTTAAAGAATACTCGGTTTTGGGTGGCACTACGGCGTACACTTTTCTGTCGATGTAGCCGTGTTGCTCCAGTTCCCGCAGACGAGTGGTTAGGCGGTAAGTGCTTTGTGTTAAGATTAAGCTGCCTGCAGTCTTTTTAACCTTGCCTGATACTGCTGCCAGTAACTCTTTTTGGTTGAAGCATCGAGGAAGGAGGCCTCAATCAGCCGCAACACAGCGTCAGACTTTGTGAGCATATCGCCCATAATTTTTCCGTAAACCGGTGGAACTATTCCCGCCAATTCTGCCAGTCTTTCAAAACGATATTTGATTTTACCTTCTCCCAACCTCTGAGGCATTAAACCATGTTCAAGGGCAAAAGGTTTGTCATTGATGTGAATGTGTGTGTTCAGTAGGTCATAAGCAGGGCTAAGCCGGTAATCGCCCAAAGGCGTTTCCAGTATGGAGAAGTTTTTTAAATGCGCATCGCCATTGGAAAAAAGGTAGTTAAATACAATCAGTCTGAATAGTTTGGGTGCTTCGGTTTTGCAGGATGGAAGGTGTTTTTTCATCTGTTCGAACAAGTCTAAATAACTGCCGCTGTATTTGTAATGGCTGCCATGGGTTTGGGGTGTTTTTCCCGATAAGGAGGCAAAATCATCCTGTCCCCATTTGCTGCCGTCGGGGCGAACATCAAACCGTTTGGTTATGTAGGCCTGCACTCCGTCATGAAAAAATATCAATGCGTTTTCAGCGGTTTCTATGCCATAAACCTGTCGTGCAATTTGCATGGTTAAATGCTCATTCGCCGGCATTTGATCCGCCCTTTTAAGCCCTGCCGGTGGCGGCTTCAAAATGTGAGTTCCTCTTTCGCCTTCTCGGGTTAAACGAATTTGATTGCCGGAGAGCAACACGGAAAATTTTTCCTGCACGCCCGATAAAGAAAGGTGGTCGCGGTTTTCTATGTAAAGAGTTTCGTCATTCGCCGGCGATTTGAATGACAATATAGGATTTATCAATTTGCCGTTGAACACCCTTTTTAAGGCAGTACGACTGTAGGTATTGAATCCTGGAGCCAGGGTGCCCGGACAGTAGTTGAAATTGTGCAGAACAACACTCATAACGGCTCTAGCTTAATGCGATGATTTTCAGTTACAGGAACAACCCTCACTGCCCCGATGCTGTCGTTGCAGGCAGAAATCATCAGCAAACCAAAATCATCGTTTAAATCCAGGCGGTGTTTTCTGCATAGCCATTCCCGGTTTGAACCCTCGGGCAACTTGGAATAAAAAAAGGGAAATAAATGAGCCGCAAAAAATGCCCTGCGACTTTTGGGAAATGCCGGAGAAATGCCTGGTTTTGAAGCGTCGCACAACCAATGATCGAGATAAGTAAAAACAAACGAGCCATCGCTGTTTTGGGTAAGAACACCTGCCTGTTCATCGCGAAAAAGAACCGCCGCAGTTCTCATTGATCACCCTCCGGACTTTTCAATTTTATGTCCAGTTCCAATCCCAGCACTTCGGCAATTCGCTGCACGGTTTTTAGCGTGGGATTTCCCTTTCCACTCTCCAGTTCTTTAATGGTTCTTAAGCCCAATCCGGTTAAGTCGGATAGCATTTCCTGCGTAACCTGCAACATTTCCCTGCGTTCCCTTAGTTTCGTTATAACCATAATAAAGGGCGTTTTAATGCACTTTTATATACAAAAATAGAACGCTTGATGCAATTTTACAATACTTAGTGCAATTTAACGCACTTTTTGTTATTATACTTTAACCCCAAACAAATACCCCACCAGTCCCGACAAACCCATGGCTACGCTGCCCCAAATCACAATTCTGACAATGGCCTTGGCCACGCTTGATCCCCCGGCTCTGGCTGAAACAATGCCGAGTACCACCAACGAAACAATGGTGAAGCCGTACAGGTAATATTCCATTCCCTTTACCGATGCCAAAAGCACAACAAGCAAGGGTAAAATTCCGCCTGCGCTAAAAGCAAGTCCCGACGCCATGGCGGCTTGTATGGGCTTGGCCTGACTCACCTCATTTAATCCCAATTCATCGCGGATGTGCGTGCCGAGTGCATCAGCTGCTGTCATTTCCTTGGCTACCTGTTGGGCTGTTTCTTTAGAAAGGCCGCGCTTTTCATAAATCTGCGCAAGAATCTGCATTTCTTCTTCCGGTATTTCCTGCAATTCCTTTTTCTCTCTTTCAATGTCAGCTATTTCAACATCGGTTTGGGAACTGACGGAAACATATTCGCCTGCGGCCATGGACAAAGCTCCGGCTACCAATCCCGCCACCGTAGCCAGCAAAATGGGATCTCTTTCGGTTCCTGCCGAGGCCACACCAATGGCCAGACTGGAAATGGAAATAATGCCGTCGTTGGCACCCAGTACTGCCGCCCTAAGCCAGTTGCTGCGGTGAATGTAGTGGGGTGCTAGGTAGTTGTCGAAGGTAATTTTTGATTTACTCATTGTTTGTTTTCAAAAACATAAACATAGGTTGGTAACAACAATAAAAAAGGCAATGCATTGGCGTAATTTAAATTCATGTATTCCAATCCCAGCAAACGAATATTTTTGAAATAAGTTTGGTTGTGCAGGTAATACATTTTTTCACTTTGCAGAAACCAGGCTTTTTCTCCTAATTTTTCTGCTATAAACCATTTTTCAAGCAATCTGCCCGTTCTTCCGTTGCCATCAATCCATGGATGGATTTTGACAAATACCAGGTGAATCATTGATGCGTAGTAAAACACTTCTTCAATTCGCATCACTTTCTGTTTTAATATCTCTATATCATGCAACAGTTTATCCATTTCACCGCCCACCTCATTAGGAAGCGCTGCAACATATTCAATCCTGCCGTCATCAGTCGTAACATACATGTTCTGCTGCCGGTATTTTCCCTGCCACTCCTTTGTTAAAAGATGCTGACTAAGCAATTTGTGCGCCTCCTTAAGCGAAACTTCATTGAGGGTGTTGGATTTAGCAAACAGATAAGCATTGTACAAATCATCTGTTTTTTTAGTGTAGTCCGGCTGAAAAGAAATGCCGTCTCTCTTGTATTTAATAAAACTGTCCAGCTCAACTTGTTCACCCTCGATTTTACTGCTGTAAACCGAAGCGATTGAAGCATAAAAACTGAAACTTTTGGTTGACAATTCGGCTTCTTTTAGTTCATCAAAAGATTGCTTCAGCGTTGAAGGAATTGATGTTAAATAGGCATCAAAAAGCAACGAATCGATTATTTTATTTTCCAAACTCAGTTTAGTCTAAAATTGATTGTAATTTACTCTTTATGTCTTTTGCGATAAAGACAAACGAAAGTCAAATTTAATAGAAAAACGCCAAAATCAGTTTGTGCCTCGCATTACTTGCATCATTTCTGCTCAACCCTCTCTCTCAATATTGCCAGCTCTTTGCCTTGTCCAAACAATTTCATATTACCGCCAGCAAGGGTAAAACTCTCCACCTTTTGCATCAGTTCAAAAAAACCTTCTTCATTCACCTCCATACAATACATTTTGGTGGCTCCCTGTATGTTCAGTGTCAGGTTATTGCCCTGCAGTTTGTAATCGCCGAAAAAACCATTACAGCCAGTGTTGCCGCCAAGCTGACCTGATGCGCCAAATTGCAGAAAAGGTTTACCACCTGTGAACGAATCGGCCCCGGGCATGCTCACGATATCAAAACTGCGACCAACAGGATTTTCATTGGTAACAACCTTTTTCTGCGGGTGGCAGTTGCACAACAGCAACCCTCCCAGCAACAATCCTAAAACAACAATGGGGTTTTTCATGCTTCAAAGAGAACAAAAATCATTCCCGAAAAAAGCTTTTGTACTGCAAGGCCAAATGTTTAATTTTGCGCATCTATGACGGACAAAAAGCGCAACACCGGCTTGTATTGGATGATGACCATCGTTTCAGGTATCGCCCTTGTTTTACTAACCATTTATCTGCCCCAAGGCTTTTGGCTGGGTCTGCCTACCTTCTTCGGTGGCTTGGTAATGGCCATGGATTGGGTTTGAAAATCCACCGGTAAGTCAACCGCTTTTTACAATTCCGATTTCAGTCAGATTATCCTGTCTGAGTAATCGATTTGGTCAGTACATTCCTGTTGGTATGTTTCTTTAACCGCCCTTGGCGACTGTAACCTATCTGTTTTTAATAATCTGGTGTTCTACTCCGGCGCTGATTGATCAATTTAATACCTTCAATCCGTCCTGATAGAATTAGAATTGTTGTTTTTCCAACTTTTTGTAATCAAATCCGGGCCGGCAACAAACCTACTACATTCACAAAACAGCAAGCTCAGCCGCGCCCACTTAGGCAGTGCACAACCTAAACAACAATAAATTCGGGTAAACTTGCTTGCCTGTTTCAGGCAGTCATTCTTTGCATGCTGCCCGGCGCCTGTTCGGCAGGCGAGCCAACGAACAAGACATCCTTCAATTGTCTTTGCAGCGCATTCATCATCAGTGTAAACACATCGCGGCTGTTGCGGGTTTTGGCAATGGCGTAACAACCCTGTAACTGACCCAGCAAACTATAGGCCATGCTTCTCGCATCAATCTGTGGCTTCATTTCTCCGGCGGCTTTGCCTGTGAGTATGGCGCGCTGAACAATTTTAACCTGAGCCTCAAGCACTTCTTCCAGCTTTTTGCGGAAGGTTTCATCTTCGTTGCTCATTTCAACCATCAAATTGGCCAATACATCGCCGCGCTTTACCGATAATTCGGTGCTGTTGTTTTTTTCCTGCTCTATAATGTTATGAAGTGCCTGGGCTAAGCCTGAGTTTTTTTCCTCCAATGAAGCCCATTTGGCCGTGTACATGGGCATCAGTATTTCTTCAATAACGGCGTAACCCAAATCCAGTTTGCCGGGAAAATAATGGTAAAATGCTCCTTTGGTAATGCGCAGGCGCTTAATTTCTTTGTCTGTGCGAAGGTTTATGAAACCGCCTTCGCAAATGGCTTCAAAACATCTGTTCAGAATTTTGTCGCGGGTGATTTTTGTCATAGGAGAGTGCAAATATACCAACAGGTATGTTTTTTGTGGATAAAAATGTGGAAAAAGTTGTGTTTTCCACAAAAATATTTTCATAAAGACCCGCTGAAAACCTTAACTGTGTGACTAAATGCTTGTTGTACACACACAGCCAAACCACCCCAATGTGAATTGTGTGCACAAACCCATACTCAACGCCCTGTTTTAATTTCTTTTAACCTCATTGTCCAATCGGCTGTACTATGGTTAATTTTGCAGTATGGGCACCGAAGATTATTCACTTTACACGCTTTCCAATGGTCTTCGGGTCGCACACAAAAGGGTTTCAGGCACTAGACTGGTTCATTGCGGATTTATAATCGGCGCAGGCAGTCGTGATGATGGGGCACAACCCGGCCTCGCACATTGTCTGGAACACATGCTTTTTAAAGGCACAGAAAAGCGCAGAACCATTCATGTTTTGAACCACCTGGAAGTAGTGGGCGGCGAAATGAATGCCTTTACCACCAAGGAACTCACCGCCATTTATGCCACGGTTCAATCAACGCACTTTGGCCGTGCGGTGGATATTCTAACCGATGTTACCTTCCACAGCAATCTGCCCGAAGCCGAACTTCAAAAAGAAAAAAAGGTGATTGCCGATGAAATTAGTATGTACCTGGACACGCCGGAAGAAAACATTTACGATGAGTTTCAGGAGCAGATTTTCGGTAAACATCCCCTGGCACACAATATACTTGGCAACACTGAAAGCCTGGAAAGATTAGATCGGAAGGATATTTTCAATTTTATACAAACCCATTACCACCCTGCCAACATGGTGTTTGTGGTGGTAGGCAATATCGGAGCAGGGCGTGTGCTTCAACAGGCTGAAAAATTGATGAGCCACATTTCCTCAACGGCATCCTACCAATCCATTAAGCCCGTTGGCATTGAATACAGTCCTCTCAGCGTAGTTACCGAAACTGATTTTAGTAGCGCCTATACAATTCTGGGCGTTCCTGCTTATGAAGAGAACCATTCCCAACGATGGCCATTGCTGTTACTGAACAACCTGCTAGGCGGTCCCGGCCTCAACAGTCGACTCAATTTGGCGATTAGAGAGAAGTATGGATTCACCTACCACATTGAAAGTGGCTATCAGGCCTACAGCGATGCGGGCTTGTTTCACTGCTACCTTAGTTGCGATGCCAAATACCTTCGCCGCAGCACCGATTTGATGCTGAAAGAACTGGAAAAGCTGAAAAAGCAAAAACTGGGAAGTCTGCAACTCAGCCGGGCCAAAAAGCAATTTCAAGGACAAATTATCATGGCCGATGAGAACCGCAGCAGTCTGCTGGTGCACATTGGCAAAGGCATACTCAGGCACGGGAGGGCGCAAAGCCTGCAGGATGTCATTAAAAAAATAGAGGCCGTGAACGACAGCGACCTGCTCTCTGCCGCAAATGACATTTTCAACCCCGACAAGTTCAGCTACCTTACCTATTTGCCGGAATGAACAACCGCCTTCGTCAATATCTCAAAAGCGGCGAAAGCGTAACCCTCGATTTTAAGCAAACCGTGAACAGTGCCGCCAAAATTGCAAAAGCCATGGTGAGCTTTGCCAATACCCGCGGCGGTGTTTTGCTAATTGGTATTCGCGACAACAAAAGCATTTGCGGCGTGCGCAGTGAAGAAGAAAAGTACATGCTGGACATGGCTGCTTCTTTTTATTGCAGGCCTGAAATCAACATCGATGTTCAGGAACACCAGGCCGAGGGCAAAGTTGTGCTCGAGGTGAATATCCCCAATGGGGCGCACAAACCATATTATGCGAAAGACGAGGAAGGCAAATGGTGGGTTTATGTGCGGGTAAACGACAAAAGCCTGCTAGCCAGTAAAACCACCGTTGACTTTCTCAGGAGGCAAACGAGTCAGCGCCCCACGCAAATGGAATTTGGCCACATTGAAAAGGGTATTTTGGAGCACCTTTCAAAAAACGAACGCATTACCATGGCCGAAATCTGCCACAAATTCAACATCAGCCGGCGTCGTGCCACCCGAATCCTAGTAAACCTTATGAGTTTGGATGTGGTGCGCAGTCACACCACCGAAAAAACCGAGTATTACACGGGTGTTTAGGCAACCTCAATCGTGGTGTAGTTTAATGATTTGTTGCTGTTGGTCTGGAACATGTTGTCGTTCTTGACCCGGTAAAGTTTGTAATGGCTGATTTTTTCTGTTTTCGTGTTTGTGGTAAGGATGATTCTTGGGGCTGAACACCGCCACCCCATGATGCCAGGTTGCCATCCATATACTACTGTCGGGAGCCACCCGAATGTTGTTCACTCCATCAAATTCCCCATTGACAGGTAGTAAATAGCCTTCCCAGTAATCTTTGGACTTAACTGCCAACCCTGCATTAAACTGGGTTACAAACATGATTCTGCCGTCGGGTAGGCGACCGGTTTTGTGAATGCAATATTTCCAGGCACCATTCATATTGCAAAAGAGTTCTTTCGGCGGTGCGGCAAATGAGTCCACACTGTCGCGATGAAACCGATGGAGTTGCAAATCGTTGTAAGCCGCCCCCCACAAGATTCCGCTTGAATCAGATACCGCATCATACAAAGCCAAAGGAGTAAAAGAACGGCTTACAGAATACCCCTTGCTACCTCGATAGTTTAAATGATAAGACCCGTTTCTTAATCCGGCTATAACATCTCCATCATCCATCACCGCCAGGCCCATTACATCTCCACTTCCCTGAATAAGCAGTTTCCATTTGCCTTCGTGCAGTTGATACAATCCATTTTTGGTTCCGGCCAGCAGCGTTTTACCCTGAATGTGCAGTTGCATGGCCTGAAGATCCTTTCCCGGCATTGGTCTGCTGTGCCAATAGCGGCTGGGTGTATGCAGGTAGTACAATTGTCCTGGTATACCTCCTATTACAAGAACATCGTCGTTTTCCCAGGCCATGCTGTTCAACCAGCCTGTTACCATGGAATCGGGCAAGGGTTTTTTTATTTGCGTCCATTTTCCCTTTTCCCAGCAGTACAAAGCCTGATTGGCAGCACTGACCCAGGCTCTGCCCTTTTTATCAAAACGAATATCGCGAATGTGGTTATTTTTTAAACTTTTATTGGCGGTATCGTAAAACGACCAGCCGTAGGTGGACAAATCCTGTGCTTGTAAACAATTACACAAAAATGCACCAAAAACTACCAATGCTTTCATCATGAATAAAGTGTTTAATACGATTCGAGGGCAAAAGGTAAATCACCAGTATTCATCCGGGTTGTTGCGCTTCCAAACCTCAAACTCATTGAGAAATTGAGAGAACGATCTGCTGTCATTCAGTGCTGCTTCGGTTTCTTCCAATCCTTCTGCTTCGTGGTAATCGTGGTCGCCGGTTTCTACAGTAGAATACAGGGTAGGAATGCCAAGTGCGTTGGGAACGAAAAACACCCCATCTATGAGCAATTTTTCCAGCCGGGTCAGGGCGTCGTGAACAGCCATGTTTTCGGCGTTACCGAAAACATGAACCCCTTCTGTCATAGTGTTTGATTCGTCGCGGTACAGGTAGTGAAAAGCCAGGTTCATGCGTTGTCCTTGACCCAGTTGGCTTTGTCCATCTGACTCATTTGCCAGGGCGCACCATTGTTTTCCAGATTGGTAAACATGCTGTTCAATTCTGCCGGAGCTGCACTTTTTTCCATCACCAGGTATTGCCTCATTTGCACAATAATGTCAACAGGGTTGATGTTTACAGGACAGGCCTCTGCACAAGCATTGCAGGTGGTGCAGGCCCACAATTCTTCGGCTGAAATATAGCTGTGCAGGTCTTTTTCGTCTTGTTTTCCGGTATCAATGTTGCGCCCTACTTCTTCCAGTCGGTCACGGGTATCCATCATGACCTTGCGGGGGCTAAGTTTTTTACCGGTGATGTTGGCCGGACAAACGCTGCTGCACCTGCCGCACTCGGTGCAAGTGTAGGCATCCATCAGGTTTTTCCAGGTGAGATCCTGCACATCGCGGGCGCCAAAACCGGCGGGTGGCTGATATCCTTCGGGCGGGGTGGCAGAAGGATCCATCATCAGTTTCACCTCTGTAGTTACACTTTCCATGTTGGAGAAGGCCCCTTTCGGTTTCAGCGGCGAATAATATACATTGGGAAAACTCATGATGATGTGCCAGTGTTTGCTGTAAGGCACATAGTTTAAAAATGCCAGTATTCCGATAAAGTGAAACCACCAGGCTCCGCGTTCAATGCCAACCAGTGTTTCCGGTGAAAGTCCCTGAAACAAGGGAGCAATCCATCCACTTATAGGAAATGAACCTGCTTTGTGGTAATGATCGTGGCCCAAGGCCTGCAAATTTTGGTCGGCGGCGTTCATCAATAACAGGGCGCCCATCAGCACAATTTCAACCACCAGAATCGTGGCGGCATCCTGCTGGGCAAAACCCTTAAGTTCGGGTGAGGTGAATCGTTTTATCTTCAATACATATCTGCGGGCCAAAAACACAACGCAAGCCAGCAATACGCCAAAAGCCAGTATTTCGAAGAACCCGATTGCCACATCGTAAAGCCAGCCCAGTGAACTGAAAATGCGGTGGGTTCCGGCCAGGCCGTCAATTAAAATTTCAAGTACCTCAATGTTAATGAGAACAAAACCGGCATAGATGAGAATGTGAAAAAAACCGGCAACTGGCCTCACCACCATTTTGCTTTGTCCCATGGCCACCCACAGCATTTGTTTCCAGCGGGCGGCAGGATTGTCGGACAGGTCAATATCTCGGCCAAGCAAAATGTTGCGGCGAATGAACCGCACCCTTCCGGTAAAAAACCAAATTCCTGCTATGAGGAGGCAGGCGAAAATGAGTTGAGGCAGCCAATGCATATCTGCGAAATTAGGGGAAATGAATTAGATGGGTTTGAGTTGAGCAATGCAGTCGTTGTAATCCGACAGCAGTTCCTGCACTATCTGCGCGGCGGGTTTAATTTGATGAATGGTCGCACTCACCTGCCCAATTTCCAGTTCGCCTTCCTGTAAATCGCCTTCGAACATGCCTTTTTTGGCACGGCCACGGCCCAAAAGCGTTTGAAGTTCTTTCACATCGGCATTTGCTTCGTAAGCCTGTTCCAGGTCTTTAAAAAATTTATTCTTGATTAAGCGAACGGGGGTCAGTTCTTTAAGCGTGAGCTGGGTGGCACCATCGCCAGCTTCAACCACGGCTTGTTTAAAATTTTGGTGGGCGCTGCTTTCGGGTGTGGTGACAAACAAACTGCCAATTTGGGCTCCTTCAGCTCCCAGGGCAAAAACCGCCGCTATGGCTTTGCCGCTGCCAATGCCACCGGCCGCAATGAGAGGCAAATCGCATACTTCGCGAATCATGGGGATTAAACACAGGGTGGTGGTTTCTTCGCGGCCGTTGTGTCCACCGGCTTCAAACCCTTCGGCAACAATGGCATCAACACCCACAGCCTGGCACTTTTGGGCAAATTTGGTGTTGGCCACTACATGCACCACTGTGATACCTTTTTCTTTCAGCCATGGGGTCCAGGTGGCGGGATTGCCCGCGCTGGTGAACACAATTTTCACGCCTTCTTCGGCAATGATGTTCATGTGGGCCTCTATGTCGGGGTAAAGCAACGGGACATTGACACCAAAAGGTTTGTTGGTTGCAGCTTTGCACTTGCGAATCTGATCGCGCAACACATCTGGGTACATGCTGCCACTGCCTATCAGGCCCAGGCCCCCGGCATTGCTCACTGCACTCGCCAGCTCCCAGCCGCTGCACCAGATCATTCCCGCCTGAATGATAGGGTATTGGATGTCGAATAGTTCCGTTATGCGGTTTTGCATGGCCTTGTGCTTTACTTTTTTATCTATTGGAGTAGTGCCGCCATTTCCTGCTGCAAATTTTGAGCCTCGCGGGCGGCTGCCTCGGCAAAATCATCGCCTGAAGAGGCATAAATAATGCCGCGTGAACTGTTAACCAGTAAACCGCAATCTGCATTTAATCCCGCCCTGCTGATGTCTTGCAGGGAGCCACCCTGCGCACCCACTCCGGGAACGAGTAAAAAATGGTTGGGTATTTGTTTTCTGATTTGAGCCACAAAATCTGCACGGGTGGCACCTACCACAAACATGAGGTTGTTTTCATTGCCCCATTTGCAAACCGTGTTTATTACCCTTTCATATAGTTTCAACCCCTCGCTTTCATTCAGTTGAAAATCGGCGTGGCCGGGATTGCTGGTCAGCGCCAGGCAAATAATCCACTTGTCTTTGAATTCCAGAAAGGGTCGGAGGCTATCTTCTCCCATGTAAGGGGCAACGGTCACTGCATCGAAATCCATGGTTTCGAAAAAGGCCCGTGCGTACATGGTAGAGGTGTTGCCTATGTCGCCGCGTTTTGCATCGGCAATGCGAAACGCAGATTTGGGAATGTAGTCCAGGGTTTGTTGCATCCAGTTCCAGCCGTGGCCGCCATACTGCTCGTAAAAAGCTGTATTGATTTTATAGGCGGCCGAAAAAGGGAGTGTGGCATGAATAATCTGCCTGTTAAATTCAACCAGGGCATCGCCGTTTTTGGGCAGCGGGGCAGGCAGTTTCGACATTTCCGTGTCGAGGCCGGTGCAAAGGAAGCTATGTTTGGAAAAGATGGAATATACCAGTTCCGAACGGGTCATACGGCAAAGGAACACAAACTACCGAACATATAAAAAACAGGTTATACCCACTTGTGAATGCTGTGGGTAAAATGCAGGGTTTTACTGCACCATTGAGTGCCCTTTTTTACGCCTCTGCCAATGGCAATATGGAGAGTTTGTCAAAAAGGGCGCATTCAACCCAAAAACAGACCAAGTTTGCAAGCATTGCTTTACTTTTGTTATTTATGAGGCATTTTTACCTGCTCGTTCTCATGCTCACTTGCGGGGTAAGCACTGCGCAATATGTTCGCATTGGCGATGGAAATTTTTTGGGAACCGTAGGCGGGCCCATGGTTTCGGACATTACCAACGCCACCTACAACAGCCGCTTTGCCTACATTTATCCAAGAACTGTGCTGGGCAACCTGAAACATGGCGACACGATTGAGTCGATTGAGTTTTTGCGTTCAGCCGGCGCCGGGCTAAACAGCAATTGCAACCTGACCATTTGGTTGAAAAACACCAGCAAGTCTGACTTTGGTGCCGGACGACTTCATTTTCCAAACGAAACCACAGGTGCAACACGGGTTTACGATCAAAATCCTTCAGGTGAAATAAAAACCACTGAAGCCTATCAACAAATTCCGTTTTTTAACCGCAAGTTTGTTTTCGATACTACCCTTGGAGAAAACCTTGAATTGCTTGTGGAATACAAACAAACTGCAGTTCAGTCGGCGCGTATTAACTGGTATTTTGAAAACTCGGGAACGGTTAGCGGCTTTACAACAAACCAAACCAAAAGTTACTTTGGTACAGCGCTGCCTGACAGTCTTTCAAACACCTCGGATTATCATCCCAGCATTATACTGAATTACCCCAGAATAGACAAAGACATTGCTGTGTTGGGCGTTTACACTTTGGGCAAACTGCCGGTTCCTTTGGGCAACCCCGACAGTGTAAAGGTTTTGGTTAGAAATGTAGGTAAAAAAGACCTAAGCGCCGAGAAAATTCAAACCTTAATGCGGGGCACCAACAGCGGTTTGGACAGTACCACCGTGAGTTTAAGGAAGGGGGTAGAATCGTTTGTGAATTTGCCCAGCCTGAACCCGACAAAGAAAGGTTTAGACAGTGTTTTTGCCATTGCACTTGACGCGAACAAAAGCAATAACTCTGCACGCAGTTTCAGGCTTGCCAACGAGAACATATACAGTTACAGAGATGTAACTCAGTCTCCGGCACCGGGGGGCATTGGCTTTAATGGTTCTACCGGTGATTTTGTGGCGCGGTTTTACAGTAACAAAAGCAAGTCCATCAACCAGGTAACGGTTGCATTTGCTATAACCGGAAGACCCTTTAAAATCGGAATTTGGGAGGGAAGGGCAAAAGGATCGAAGCCCGGAAAACTTCTTTATATCAGCGATTCGTTGAGTTCGGTTGCCGGCAATTACATACTTGATTTAAAAACGCCTGTTACGGTAAACGGCAATTTTTTTGTAGGGGTGCGCCAAATTGGAACTTCGAATGTGGCCTTTGGTTATCAGGAGGAAAACCCGGTGAGACCTGCTACTTTCTTTTATTCTACCCCGCAGGGTGATACCAACTGGGTTGATTTTTCGCCCAATGCGCCCTTTAAATTTATTATTGAACCCCGTTT
>CANHCW010000049.1 GCA_947459165.1 Flavobacteriales bacterium | reverse complement strand
TTTACCCATTACAGCTCAAATCAAGCGCTTTTTGAGCCGATTTCGCACTTTTTTTGAGCCGATTTATCCACCAACACCTCAAAACCACCCCTCGGCGAGCTCGCAGTGACAGTGTGCTAATAACACCATCCTTCGAGCTCAGGATGACAGTGTACCTTCTAATCACAACTCCACAATTAAACTATTAAACTATTCTCACCTTTAAACCACCCTTCAGCAACCTCAATATGACCCTATACCTTCTAATAACAACTCCACTATTAAACTATTAAACTATCCCCACCATTAAACCACCCTTCAGCAACCTCAGGATTACAGTGTACCTTCTATTAACAACTCCACAATTAAACTATTAAACTATTCCCACCTTTAAACCCCTGCCCCAACACCAAAACTCCCCCATTCTTTCATTAAGTTTGCACTACAATGATCAGAACTCTTACCATACTCCTTTCCTCGCTACTCTGCTCATCGCTTTTAGCCAAACCCGGCGACACCACACGCATAACCACGCACAATAAAGTGGTTATCAAAACCAACCCTGCCGTGGGCAACACCAAATACTACGGCTGGGGCGTTTTTCCCAAGGCAGGCACCAAGTATCAGAAAGCATATGCTGAATTAACCTTCAAATGCGCACCCGGACTGAGATGCGGAGAGTGGGATTACCTCAACTACATATACCTGTGCAACCGCCGCGGCTCAATTAACGACAGTTTGGGCTGGGAAATCATGCGGTTTATCACCCCTTATGGCTTTTACTGGGATCAAAACTGGAATCACACCTGGGTTTTCGACATCACCGATTTTGCGCACCTGCTGCACGATAGCATACAGATAATGTATCAACACACCGGCTACGAAGGCAATGCCGACCGCGGCTGGCAAATTTCTCTCAGCTTTAACATGGTAGAAGGCACTCCCTGGCGCGATGTAAAAAACATCACCCGTTTTTACACCAAAAGCGTGGGGTATGGCAACGACACCATGTTTGATAAAAATGTGCCGGAAGTCAATTTCACCCTTGGAGCAGAAACCGATTTGATGCGATTCAAAGTACTTCAAACCGGACATGGAATGGACAAACCCGAAAACTGTGCCGAATTTTGTCCCAAACGCCGCCGCATGATTGTGGACGGAGCCCTTGCAGATGAAAAATGGGTGTGGCGTGCCGACTGCGGAGAAAACCCCGTATTCCCCCAGGCAGGAACCTGGTTGTACGATAGAACAGACTGGTGCCCCGGAGCCGAAGTGCGCGAGTACAACCTCGACATTGCATGCACGCCAGGCACCAAACACAGCATGGATTTAGACATGGAAAGCTACTCCACAACCAGCGGTGGAGCCAATTACATGATCAGCAGTTACCTGGTGGAATATGGAAAACCCAATTTTCAAACCGATGTAAGCATTGAAGACATTATTGCTCCCAGCGACCAGATTCGCTACAAACGCGTAAACCCCTACTGCGGTCAACCTCAAATTGTGGTGCGAAACAACGGTGCCCAGCCCATTGAAGCGATCGACTTTTTATATGGAACGCCCGGACTCAAAAATAAACACCACCGCTGGACAGGAAACCTTAAATCCGGACAGTTGGATACCATTCATTTGCCTACCGGATATGAACTGGGTGACAATCCCAAAAAGTTTGGAGTAAAAGCCGTTTGGGTCAATTACCAACCCGACGATTACCAGCTAAACAACTATACCGAAAGCAACATTGGCGCACTTCCCCCAACCCTGCCCAATCAATTCTTGATTTATTGCCGCACCAACAACGCCCCATCAGAAAACAGCTTCGAAATAAGAGATGCTGACGGCAAAACCGTAAAGCGGAGAACTGTTTACCCCAAAGCCGCAACCATGTACTTCGATACGATTACCCTGCCGGAGGGCTGTTACACCTTCGACTTTCAGGATACCGGCAGACCCAATCCTGCTTATCAATTGAACAAAGACGGTTTGGAATGGTGGGCCAATACGGCTGATGGTGCAGGAATTCTGCAATTTCGCAACCTTACAAACACGGCCATTCTGCAGCGCTTCGGCTCCGATTTTGGCAGCAGCATTCGCTTAGCCTTCCGCGTTGGAAATCCCTCCGCCACGCCCACCACAGAGCAACTTAGCGTTTGGCCCATTCCTGCCAATGACGCCCTGATGATTGATCTCAGCACCTTTTCTCCCGATAAACTCAAAGGCCAGGTGAACTTTACCATTTATGACATGAGAGGCAGGCTGGTTCTGGACAAACAAAAATCAGGCACCCTACAACCTTTGGAAACCTTATACATTCGCGATTTGGCCGACGGCACTTATGTATTGAAGGTTACGCTGAACGGAACCACCACATCGCACCGAATTGTGAAACAATAAGCAAATTTTGAATAAGCTCATCATTTTTTCAGCACCCTCCGGATCGGGAAAAACCACAGTGGTGAAGCACTTGCTTAACACCATGCCCGACAAAATCGCTTTTTCTGTGAGTGCGACAACCCGCAAACCCCGTCCCGGCGAAGTTGATGGCAGAGAATACCATTTTCTGGAACCGGATGACTTCGAAAAGCGGGTTGAGAATAATGAATTTCTCGAGCACGAAGAGGTATATGCCGGCATACTGTACGGCACACTGTGGAGTGAGGTCCATAAAATTTGGGATGCCGGTAAAGCCGTGGTTTTTGATGTGGATGTGCAGGGCGGCCTCAGCCTGAAACGCCGTTTTAAGGAAAACGCACTGGCTATTTTCCTTCGCCCGCCCAGCGTAGAAATTCTCATGCAACGCCTTCGCACGCGCAGCACCGAAGTGGAACACCACCTGCAGGAACGAATTGCCAAAGCCAACCACGAACTCAGCTTCGAAAACCGCTACGATGTGGTGGTGGTCAACGACATTCTTGAGGACACCTTTACCCGCTGCGAAAGCCTGGTAAACGAATTTCTCTCCAAACCCTAATGGCCCGCATTGGTTTATACTTCGGCTCATTCAACCCCATTCACATCGGGCATCTTATTGTAGCCGAGTATTTTCTCAACCACGGCCCTTTCGACCAGGTTTGGTTTGTGGTTTCACCCCAAAATCCTTTCAAAACCAACGATTCACTCATTGATGAAAACCTGCGACTGAGCTGGGTGCGAAAAGCCACAGAAAGTGAACCCCGCTTTGTGGTTTGCGATGCAGAATTCAAGCTCCCAAAACCTTCATACACCATCCAAACATTGCAGTTTTTGCAAGCAGCTTACCCTCACCAATTCGACATCATCATCGGTGCCGACAACCTGCAAAAGCTAAAGGAATGGAAAAACATTGACGACATCTGCCAACGCTGTGAGTTTTATGTTTATGGTCGCAGAAACAGTGGCCCGGAAAACATCCCAGCTGCGGTTGTAATTCACCATTTTAAAACCCCGCTGATTGATATCTCGGCAACCCATATTCGCCAACAACTATCACAAGGTAAGTCGGTGCGATACCTCGTCCCCGATTCTATTTTAACTGAGCTTGAGAATTTTTTTCTTTAATTCCTGGCTGCCTTGCTTAAGCGCAGGTTGTGAAATTTCGTGATCGTCCAGGCAACCAGAAAAGTGATTACAAAGGAATAGAGAGCATACACCAAAGCCGGTTTTTCCATAGCAGCGTTGGCCAGTTTGTCGCCGGCTATAAGCAAAGCCAGCGCGGTATTGTGCAAGCCCACTTCCACGGCTATGGTAATACGGTTTTTAAAATTTAGGCGAACAAACCAGCCGCTGATAAAGCCCACCAGCATACTCAAAATGTTAAAAACAACCACCCAGCCCGAAAGCTGAATGATGTCCCCGGTGGTCATTGCCGTTCCGCCCGATTCGCTGCCGGCCAAAAACTTAAATGCAAATACAAGCAGCAGCAAAAGCGGCAGCACCACATTCAGGGATTTTTCAAGCTTTATAGCATTACGATTGAAACGCCAACGATATGCGAGACCCAGCAATGCAGGCAAAATGGTAACCACAAAAATATCAAACATGGTATGCCAGAAAGGCAACTCAATTACCCTTCCTGAATTCAAAAAATGCTCAAGAAAAACATTCACCAATATCGGAATGGTAAACAAGGAAACAAAGGCATTGCATACCGTTAAACTAATGGCCAAAGCCACATTTCCCTTAACAAAATAACTAATGAGATTGCTCGTTATGCCACCCGGACAAACCGATAAAATCATAATTCCCACTTTGGTTTCCGGCCCCAAATCACTCAATTCAGCAATCATCAAGGCTACAAAGGGTAAAAACAACATCTGCGCCAGCAAACCCACAGCCAGCGACCTCGGCTGATCAAACAAATGCTTAAAATCCTGTTTTGTAAGGGAAAGTCCCAAACCAAACATAATCAGTCCGAGAACCACATTCAGTATGATATTGATATCAAAAACCGGCAATGTGAAAATACTGAAAAAACAACAGCACAAACCTGTACATAAAGTACAATCCAATCACAATAAAAATAAGCCCAAAGTACTTTTGAACATAGAAATACACCGTGTTGCTCATTTTTCTGCCAATGAAATCGCTTAGGAAAACTTTGCCCAAATCAAGGCTAAAAAGTGTTACAAGAATGGCCAGCAAATTGATAAAAATAGAAAGTCGGTAGTGCTGCTCGCCCTGCTCATAGTTCATGGAAACAGCAGCCAGTATGCCCGCCCAAACAAACAGCACAAAAGGGTTAAGTAAACTTAGTATAAAGCCTTTTAAAAAAGAATTTCCACCTCTCACCGGCTTGTCGAGTGATTCAATGAATTGCTCATATTGTTTTGTATAACCCCTTAAACCAATGGCGATTACAGCTATAGCTGCCACCAGTGTAAAACCAAGCTGAAATTCAGGAAGAACGAACAAACTGGATAGGCCGAAAAAACATACCATGGCCATGGTAAATTCACTTAAAAAGATTCCCAATGCTACCTTCATCCCTTCAGATCTTCCTCCTTTCATCCCACTTTTCACCAAGGTGAAAAAAGAAGGACCAAAGCTCAAAAGACTGATTACAAGTCCTTGTCCAATTCCTCTAAATACCGGTTCAACCCAAAACATTGAGGGTTGCAAATTAGGCATCAAACCGCACACAATCAATAAACCCTTTTTTCTCAGGGCATTGCCACACCATTAAAATTGCTTTATACCTGAATATGTTTTGAAATACATTCCTCCAATGCCTGCTTTACCTCCGCATTTCCGGCCACAATATTTCCACCAAAAAGGTAGTTCATTCCTCCTGAAAAATCAGATACCTCGCCGCCTGCCTCCAGTACAATTAAAGCTCCGGCTGCCACATCCCATGGACTCAAACCCAGTTCGTAAAAACCATCGAAACGCCCGCAAGCCGTATAAGCCAAATCAATGGCAGCCGACCCCATCCTTCTCAAACCCTGCGTTTCGCGCATCAATTCGCCAAGCAGTTCCAGATAGTCAGCAGTGTGCTGAAACTGGTAATATGGAAATCCGGTTGCAATCAGCGATTGTTTCAGATTTTTCGTTTTACTCACCTTAATCTGTTTTCCATTCAGGTATGCTCCCTGCCCTTTCTCGGCAGTGAAAATTTCATTCATTGCTGGGCAGTGAACAATGCCTGCCACAAGGGTATCTGCTTCCATCAATGCCACGCTGATGCTAAAAACGGGCAAACCGTGCAGAAAATTGGTGGTGCCATCAAGCGGATCTATGATCCAATAATACGGAAATTCCCCTCCTTGCTTCAAGGTTCCTTCCTCGGTAATAAAACCGGCATTCGGTTCAATTTTCTTCAACCCTTCGACCAGCATTTTCTCGCTTTCTACATCCACAAAACTCACCAGCTGATTTAAGCCCTTATCGGAAATTGCCTCTTGTGAAACACCCGTCAAATGAGAAAGTTGAAACTCACCCACCTTTTGACAAAGTTCACTAAGCTGCGTGCTAATTCCATGATCATTCATATCATCGAACAATGGTAATCGTCCCTCTCTCTTCGTGCCTGTAGCCGTCGTTGTCTCTGGCAATTAAACTCACAACAAACACCTCCGCCTGAAGGTATTTTCCATCCTTTCCCCTTCCATCCCACATTTTAGCGAGATTATTGGTTTCAAAAACTTTGTTCCCCCAGCGGTCGTAAATGTGAAGTTCAAAAGATTTCACCCCTGTCATGTATGGAACATAGCGGTCGTTTCGGCCATCATCATTCGGACTGAACGAAGTGGGCAGAAAAACCTCATATTTGTTTCTAACCCAAATATAAGCGTATGTTGTATCGTAGCATACACCCATAGTATCGACTATCAATTGAACTTTAAACCTGCCGGTATCGCTGTACGAATGGCTGACAGATCCCGCCGTGGTCGACAGGTTTCCGTCTCCGAAATTCCAATTCCAGTTGTTGCAGTTTTTGCTTTTATCGGTAAATAAAACCAACGGACTTTGAATATTTACAATATTGGCATCAGGCGAAAACGATGCAACCGGAGCTTGAAGTACATAGAGCAAATTGGTAGGCTGATTGATTTGGTGCAATTGCGAACAGCCCTGTGGGGTTGTGCTGCGGGCTGTAAATGAATACACGCCGGGCTTGGTATAAACACGGCGTATAACCTTACCCGAACCGGTTCCGTCCAAAGAATCGCCTTTGCCAAAAATCCAGGTTAATTTAACAGGCTGGGAGCAGAAATGAGTGAAAGAGGCCGTATCGCCAACACAAATGTAATCGCCGGTGCTGAATGTAACAGCCGGGCGGGTATTAACGGTGAGATTGAAATTTGCCGAAGAAGGCACCGAACAACCATCGGTCACACTCAACACATAATTGTGCGTTGACAGAGGCTTTTGCTTGTTATTCAGCCAGCTAATCGGTGCACCGTCCAAACTCCAAGTACGGGTGGCCGTTTTACCGCCGCTAACCGAAACAGAAATGCTGACTGAATCACCTTCACATACAGGCGAAGGCGAAATAATGAGCCCTGCCGTCAAAGGCTGAAGCATGGTTAAATTGAAAATGCAACTGTCCTCTTTCACTGTGCAGGCATCAGTTGCTATTGCAATATACTTCTGCACACCAGGCGCAGGACTAAGGGTTGGATTCAATCCGCTTACCGAACTGGGAATCCACTTAATATCCAGCGATGAGCTTCTTCCACCCGAAACGAGCATATTTAAAGAAAGACTTTGCCCCGAACACAATGTCGTGTCTTTGATACGGTTTATGCTCAACGGCGAATGCAGTGTCACCTGAATGCTGTCTTTTACAGAAGGTGAGCAGGCATCGAATCCTGTGACAACATACCAGCCGTTTGCAACAGGTGTTACAGCAAGGTTTGATGTTGTTTGGCCACCCTTCCACAAATAATTATAACCGCTGCCCTTTCCTCCCGTGAGAACTGTTTTCAGATTCACGGAAGTTCCGCGGCAAATGTTGGTATCACTATGCTTTTGAATGCGCAGTGCAGGAAAAGTGAACAGTTGAACCGAATCTTTTGAGTTGGCTATAGTGCAGCCATCCGATAATGTCAAAATCACTTTGGTGGTATCGGTTAGTGTAATGGTTTTGCTGCTTCCGGTTCCCAGGCCATTGTTCCAGGTATAACTGTAACCGGCGGTGTCACCTCCCGAACCGGCGGCCGTTAAATTCACCGTTTTTCCAATGCAAACCGGCGTTGCTCCGGCCGTAATTTTCGCTTGCAGTGCCGGCTTTACAAAAATGATTCTGTAGGCCGTATCAGGCTTGTCGGTGCAGCCATCGTTCAATATAACCCTGTAAGTTGTGGTTATCAACGGGGTTACTGTTTGCGTCTTCAATGAAGGCAAACCATTATTCCAATTATAAGAATAAACTGCACTCAATCCACCTGAAGGAATGGCGTCCAGTTTTACACTTCGCCCCTTGCAAACAATGGTATCTTTACCCAACTTCACTTTTAATGGAGCCCGAACCGTAATGGCAATGGAGTCCCTAACGCTTTTTCCTGTGCAGGCATCTTTTACAGTGAGGTAGTACTTTCTGCTGCTCAAGGGAGCCACTTTTATACTGCCTGTAACTTGTCCGTCGCCCCATGCATAAAGAAAATTAGGAGCATAGCCGCCTTTAACAACCGGTTTGATATTTACAGAATCTCCGTAACAAATGCCGGTATCGTTACCCAAATCAAGGCTCAATGCGGGCCTGATTCCAATGAACTGCATTTTAAAACCCTTCCCTTCCAGCAATGGATCACTGTATTGCCTAAACCAAAGTGCATCGCCTTTGATGGCCGTCCAGTTTCCTGCAAAGGGCAGTGTGGTACCGGTGTAGCGCCCAATTTTATTGGCCCAGCTGATGCTGTTTTTAAAAACCACGACTGAATCAAATCCGTTTTCATAATCCATAACCAAAAACCTGAATCGAATGGAATCTGCACCCGGAACTTTCAACTTAAAGTTTACCTGTTTCAGTGCGCCATAATTTCCTTCTCCGCCGTCATCGTAAACAAAACCCCAGCAACGAATGGCACTATCCGTTCCGGTCATAGGCAACTTAACCCCATTGCAAATGTCTATGGTGCTGTCAATTTTTACATATTGCACCCGGGTAATGCTATCGTATTTGCTTTTGAAACAACTGCGGGCTACGAGTTTTACGCTGTATTTTCCAAAGTTGTTGTAGGTGTTGGTAGGATTGTTTGATGTGGAAGTATTGCCATCGCCAAAATCCCAGCGACAGGAAATAAAATTATCACTCAAATTAATAAATTTTAGCGCTTTGCCTGTTGTACAGGCCAGTGTATCACCCAAAAAGTTTGCCTTCACAAAACCACTGTCGTATTTTGCTCCCACACCGCAAACCCACCAGGCATTGGTTACTGCAATTACTTCTTTGCTGCACTGCCCGTAAAGGTCTGAGGCAGACATAATGCTGAATGTTCTGGCATCGGCGTACTGCGCATTTTTGGTTAGGTAAACCGATAAATTTCTGTAGGCAATTTTACCTGCCTTCACTATGCCCAAAGTGTCTATTTGAAAGGTCCATCCTTTTTCATTGGTCCCTTTTGCACCATTTGCAATCAGGTAATACCAGTAATTCTGCACTCCGCTGTTGGTATGAACCCCTCCATTATCGGCAGTCCCGCCATACCAGCTCACGCCCTTGTAAAACTTGGGGTGGCTGAACAAATTCGGGTTCAGCATACTTCGTATGCCGTTTTTACTGGGAGTAATATCTTCTCCAATTCTCCAGTTCCATTGGGATGGTCGAGCCCAAATCTCAACGGAATTGCCGAATACATCGCTAAAACTCTCATTTAAGGCACCGCTTTCATAGCTGTAAACCAAGCCCGCAGTATTGGTTGTAACGGCATGGGTAATTTCGTGTCCACAAACATCAATTGCCGTCAGTGGAGTGAAAGTGGTTCCGTTTCCATCGCCGTATGTCATTCGCACACCATCCCAAAAAGCATTGTTGTAGTTTGCACTGTAATGCACATAGCTAAGAATTTTCGCACCGTTTGCATCAAAACTGTTGCGATTGTGCTCCTTCATGAAATAATCATAAGTCATTTCTGCACCCCAGTGAGCATCAGTGGCCACTTCGTCTTTGGCACCATTTACATTGTTCCAAACATTATCGGCATCAGTAAAGTCAACCCCAGTTGCATAGTTGGTACTCGTTTTCAGGTTATAAGTTTCAATTCCCTTTCCCCGCCCCGCTTCTCGCAAGCGATAAGCACCGGGAGCAGTACTGTCGGTCTGAATACTTCTGTTTCCACTGTATTTTGTTACTGCAGAACCTTTCACTTCCACATGGCATATCAAGTCTTCTGACGCCAGAATTTCTCCATTTTCCGCATCAACATAAATTCGCTTCCCCGAAAGCGGTTCTTCAGAATAAATGGCAAATGTGTAGGCCAGACGGTGTATGCCATTCAGTTGAAAATTTTTGGGGCAATATTTTAGAGTGGCTTTAGGATAAAACGAGGTATCATTGTTACCCGTGGCATATTGCAAAGCTTTATTCTGCTCAGGATTTTGCCAGTAATAATGTTCCGAAGGCAGAAAATTCAAAGCTTTTTTCAAGGCTTCTTCTTCAGTTAAAACAAGCTTTCCGGCAAGCAGATCTTCAGGCACTAAATCTCCGTTGAACGACAACATCCAACCATCCTGTTGGTGAACAATTGCGGTTGACAATTCAACCGCCACACCATTGTAATAAAATTGAACTCTTTTGTGAATTTGCCCCAGTTCATCGTTCAGTTCACTGTAAATTTTCCAGGTGCTTTTTTCCGAGTAGGAACCGGCCTTACTAATAACCGATTGCCATGCATCTGCAACAGGTCGTTCCCATTGGTTAAAAATACAAATTGCCGGTGACTGCAAAACGCTATGTGGCACAATCTTTTCTTTGCTTTGGCCATAGCTGAAAAATACCAGGACTACAGAAAATAGGCATACAATAATTCTTTTCATTAGCGGGGTAATTAAAGCGGGAAAACAGCCCGTACTGAGATGCATCCTCGAACAAATGTATATAAAATAATTGTATATAAAACAATTAAAACGACAAAAACAATCCGGCTTGTATTACAGATTTTGCCAGACCACACTCCACATAACCGCCAAAATCTTTACTAAATCTTCTTCTCACACCGAGGGTGGCTTCAAACCCAACAGGCAGCGACACCTCTGATAAAAGCGTTTCAATCTCGCTTGAAAATACAGCGCCCGGCCTGTTGTTTTGATAGGTGCTTAACCTTGCGCGATATCCCGTTCCCAAACCTCCATAAACCTGAACCTTTTCATCATTAACGAAATAATAATTAATCCTAAACAAACCACTGTACGATATCACATTCAAACTGGCTGAATAGCCCGAATCGAGCCAACTGCCGCCATAACCGGTTACATTAACACTTGCTCCCACACCCCAGCCCTTGGCTAAGCAAAATTCATAACGCAAATGCGCAGGTCCGAAGCCGGTTGTTTGAAAATTTTGTTCATCGCTAAGTAACCTTAAAACCGACCTTTGTAAATTGGGGAATCCGTATCCGGCACTAATCAGATTTTTACCTTCCTCGAAAACCTGTGCCCGCAATTTATTTTCTCCTTGCCAAAATGCAAAAAAGAGAAAAATCAATTGTAAACATGAACGATGCAATTTCAACAAATACGAAAGTAGTCTATTTTTTCAAGACTATCGTAAATTCAGAAAATGATTTCTATCAAACTGCACAGTGCATGCTGTAGGCCGACTGAAGATTGTCGGCAACCATATCAGCGGTTCTTCCTTCAATCATATGTCTTTCTACCATGTGCACCAATTCTCCGTTTTTAAACAGAGCTACAGCCGGCGAAGAGGGTGGATAAGGAGCCATGTACTCGCGCACCCTTGCAGTGGCCTCCGTGTCTTGACCTGCAAATACAGTCAACAGGCGATCGGGTTTAAACTCGCCCGACAAACTTTTTAAAATTCCAGGTCTTGCCGCACCTGCAGCACAGCCGCAAACACTGTTCACCACAACTAACGCGGTGCCTTCTTTATTGGAAAACGCAGCATCTACATCGGCTGCATTTCTCAGTTCGGCAAAACCATTGCCGGTCAATTCACTGCGCATGGGCGCTACAAGCATTTCAGGATAAGGCATATTTTTTTGTTTATTACTCAACAAAAATAGCACCACTTGGTTCGTCGAGTCAAATTGTCATAGTTATGGATTCTATAAATACCTCAAATCAAAAGGGCAATCCGGTTGTTTAAAGTTTATGATCATCAAAAAATTTGCTTTCGTCTCGATTTTCACCATGCTCTTGGCATCTTGTACCATCATCCGCCCGGGTGAAACCGGTGTGAAGCGTAAATTGGGAAAACTCAACTCCAGAGCTTTGGATCAGGGTGTTCGATTTTACAATCCGTTTATTTCAACCATCATTTTAATCCCAACGCGAACAGTGAACCTTGAGGTTCGCCTTCCTTTGCCCTGCCGGGAGGGTTTGACTATACAGTCAGAAATTTCAATTTTGTATAGAATTGAGAAAAAATCCGCACCCGATGTTATCAAAAACATAGGACTTGATTACGAAAATGTGGTCATTCTACCCGTTTTCCGTTCAGCGGCAGCCGATGTTACTTCCAAGTTCTTTGCCAAGGACATGCACAGCGGCGAAAGAGCACTAATTGAAAGAAACATTCGCGATACCATGATGGAAATTTTGGGAGCCAAAGGTTTTGTTGTTGAGAATGTTCTGCTGAAATCCATCTCGCTTCCGGTAGGGCTTTCTGCAGCGATAGAAGAAAAGTTGAGGGCTGAACAGGAAGCCCAAAGGATGGAGTTTACCAAGCAGAAAGAAAAACTGGAGGCCGACAGGAAAGCGATTGCTGCTGAAGGAGACAAAAGATCCTCCATTATTGCAGCCGAGGCAGAGGCCGAAGTAGCCAAAATTAAGGCAGAAGGACAGGCGAATGCCATTAAAATTGAAGCCGAAGCGCGGGCCAAAGGAAACGATCTCATATCAAAGAGTTTAACAAGCGAGGTGTTGAAAAACAATCAGATTGAAGCATTCAAAGCACTGGCCCAAAGCAACAATGCCAAAGTGATTGTTACCGATGGCAAAACCCCACTACTTGGCATTCCCGACGGGGGCAAATAATTATACCCTGTTGCCGGCAATAAAAGTCTTGTCGGCATGATTCACCCCGAAAAAGTACGGAATGGTTTGAATGGCGTTGGAACTCTCGGTAATAAAAAAATCGGCTTGTTTTCCCACCGCTATACTTCCAAGTTGTTTTTCCAAACGAAGGGCGCGCGCCGCATTGATGGTGATGGCGTAAAAAGCTTCAGCCGGCAAAAGTTTCATCTGCGTGCAAGCCAAACTCCAAATCATCTGTAAACTGCACACAGGGCTGCTTCCGGGATTAAAATCAGAGGCCAAAGCAACAGGCAAACCGGCATCGATCATTTGTCTAGTGGGTGCGTAGGGAATTCCAAGAAAATAGCTGGTACCCGGCAACCCCACGGGAACCACTTCCGAGTTCAACAAACCATTGATTTCGTCTTGTCCAATGTGCTCAAGGTGATCGGCACTCCAAGCGTTGCATTTCACCGCCGCTTGCACTCCGCCGGTTATACCCAGCTCATTGGCATGAATTTTACCCGGCAACCCCCGTTTTTCTGCCGCCTCCAATATTCGGATGGTTTCTTCGGGTGTGAAAAATCCTCGGTCACAAAAAACATCAACATGATCGGCAAGCCCTTCTTCAGCCACAGCAGGCAGCATTTCATTCATAATAAGTCGGATGTAAGCTTCCCTGTTACCTTTAAACTCCAATGGTATGGCATGAGCCCCCAGAAAAGTGGTTTTTACCGTGGCCGCTGCATTTTCGCCTAGCTTTCTTGCCACCCTTAGCATTTTCAATTCGCTTTCAAGACTGAGTCCGTAACCACTTTTTATTTCAACACAGGTGGTGCCGTGTGCCATCATTCTTTCAAGTCTTAGCAGGGCTTCGTCGAACAATTCTGCTTCATCCTTTGCTC
>CANHCW010000048.1 GCA_947459165.1 Flavobacteriales bacterium | reverse complement strand
TTGAAGGAACTTTCGTCTGTTTTTTTGTATTTGCGAAGGAAAAAACTGGACAATCTCATTCGAGCAAAACTGGAATTATTAAAAAATGCGGATTCTGATGCGTCTGAAATAATGGATGAATTAAATTATTACAATGAGCTTAAAAGCCGCATAGCCAAAGACATTGGCGGGGTTGTGTTTAATATTTAACGGTTAGTACTTATCCACATGCATTTATCCACAAACGGCTTTTTCTCCCGGTTTTAGGGTAAGAAGACATAACCAATTTTGTGGATATAGCTATTTAAATTATTGAAATACAATAACTTAATGGCGAAAAATTAGTTTGGCATATTAATTGTGATAGGCCGGGTATGAAACAATTGCTCACCCTTATGGCCTTTGTGATTGTGTTTTTCGCTGCGGCGGCAACACTAAAGCAATTTCCATCGAGGAAGACAATCACCGATGATTCTCAGGCAGTGAAAAAGGATACCGTGATGATACTGGGAGACACGATTTCTTTCGATACACTGCAGCTTCATTTAAAACAAGTTCCCAAGGCGCAACATTTATATTCGATTGCTAAACACAGCGTAGGTCGCTGGGCTAAACTTTTTGTCGTAATTAAAATTGAAGAAAGTGGTGCCGATGGACAGAATAGCTTTTTCGCAAAAAAGTACTTCAACCTTACAGGTATGCGTTACCCGGGGACAGGACGAAAAACCACAGCAGTAAAAGCCGGAATGGATTATTATGCTGTTTTTAACAACTGGCATGACTGCATGCTAGATTTCAAGATGTACATGGATGTGATGGACGAAAAGTTCGAGAAGAAAAACGGAAGACCAGCCAAAGATGAATACGAAATGGTGGACTTCATGTTCGGTTCCTTCAACCCATACGGCGTTTGGAAAAGAGATGTTTACTGGTTACTCAAACATTTCAAGTACAAATAAGACCGCTACTTATTTCACCGGTATTTCATAAGCAATACTGCTGAAAGTGTTGTTGCAGGGAAGATGGCTGACAGACCGAATACCATGGTGAAATGGGTTTTGTCTATGGTTTCAAGCAAATAACCCGATCCCAGTCCTCCCAGTATAATGCCGGCTTCCAGCGCCATGAAAAGAAAGGCAATGGCTCGACCTCTGAATTCTCTACTGCTTAAATCGGATGTCCATGCAAACAAGCCCGGAGCATTGAAACCCTGACCAACACCGTATAAAACAGCTGAAATCCAGAATAATGTGTGGTTTGAGAGCAAAATCAGGGAAATCATTTGCATAAAAGTTCCAATCCCAACGCTTATTTCACGCCCCATTTTATCGCTTAACTTTCCGCTGAAAATTCGAACAAGCAGGCTACTGAAAACATACACACTTAAAAATACTCCTTTGTTTGAATAGCCTTGAAACAAGGTGTAATCAGGCATCACAGTTAAAATTGCACCCAAAGGAATGCAAACCATCAGCATGCAAAAGGCGGGCTGCCAGGCCCCGGTATAGAATAGAGGAAAGATGCCGTTGTTTTTTTGTTTGACCGCTGTTTCCGGCAAACCGTAAAACAAAACCAAAGCCATAATGGCGAACACCGAGCTGCAATAAAATAAATTGTTCGAACCAAATTTGAGGGCGATAAATGCGCCCAAACTGAATCCCATTGCCGTTCCCAGGTTGTTGAAAATGCCTTGCCAGCCCATGGCTTCGCCCATTTTTTCTTCGGGAACCACATCGGAAGTGTAGGCCGTAAAACCGGTAGGAGAGAAGCCTGCGGAGAATCCGTGCAGGGCTCTGATGAGAAAAAATGCAAACATGCTTCCCGCCAGCGGATAAAGCAATCCGGCAGCGATGCAAAACAAGCAGCCCCCGGCCATGGCTGCTTTTCTGCCTACGGTATCGGTGAGCCAACCACTGAATGGCCTGGCAATAAGGGCACTGAAAGCAAACGCGGGTATAATCCATCCCAGATATTGGCCACCGCCAAGCCGACGCAATGCATCGGGAAGTTCCGGCAGAACCATGTTGAACGATAAGAAAAACAACAATGCCCCGGCGCACATTCTCCAAAAATCGGAATGATAGCCGCCTAGTGTTTTAGCCATACCAGGCCACCAAAGGCATGTTGCGACCCCTGCCAAATGCCTTGCCGCTTACCCTTAGAATCGGCGGAGCCTGAAAACGCTTATACTCGCTGTTGTTCACGAGTTTCAAAATCTTGTCTACGGTATTCGGGTCATATCCGTGGGTGATGATTTCATCTCGCCCTTTTCTCTCGTCAATGTAAAATCTCAGAATTTCATCAAGTACGGGGTAATCGGGCAGGCTATCGCTGTCTTTTTGTCCCGGTCGCAATTCTGCAGACGGGGCTTTGGTAAGAATATTTCCGGGGATGATTTCCTCTTGCCTGTTGATGAAACGCGCCAGAGTATACACCTTGGATTTATACACATCACCAATTGGGCTCAGGCTGCCGCACATATCGCCGTAAAGAGTGCTGTAACCAACCGACATTTCACTTTTGTTGCTCGTATTCAGCAGGATATCGCCAAATTTGTTGGAGTATGACATGAGCAGTAAGCCACGAATTCTGGCCTGCATGTTTTCTTCTGCAATTCCAAACTGGGTTTCGGCAAAAAGATTTTTCAGCGTTTCTGTGCCTGCATCGAACATTTCGGTAATCGGGAGCATTTTATACCGATTGCCCAAATTTTCGCTGAGTTTTTTGGCGTCGTTAACCGAACCTTCGCTGCTGTATTGAGACGGCATGAGAAAGGCGGTAACATTTTCAGGACCAAGTGCCGAACTTGCAAGGCACTGAACCACGGCACTGTCTATGCCACCGGAAGCGCCTAAAATGGCCTTTTTAAAGCCCATTTTATGAAAATAATCTCTGATTCCGTAAACCAGTGCTTCGTGAATGCTGGCGGGCTCATCGGGCTCGGCAAAATGAACAGGTAAACTCAGAAAATCAGTGTTTCCCAGGGTAACATATTCGATGGCCTCGGCAAAAAGTGGCAACTGTTTTACCGTTTCCCCCTTTGAATTGATGACCTGACTGTCGCCGTCAAATATCAAATCGGCATGGGCCCCAACCTGATTTACATAAATAATGGGCAATCCGAAGCGTTCTGCATTGCCGGCAAACACTTTATCCCGTTGCCCTATTTTACCCACATGAAATGGCGATGCACTTGGGTGAATAATCAGTTGAGCTCCGGCTTCTTTCAAGGCCTGAACCGGACTTTTTTCATAACGAAAATCGTTGTATAAATCCCAAATGTCTTCGCAAATGGCAATGCCAAGCTTGTACCCTTTAAACTCTATAACTTCTACTGTATCGGAGGGCTCAAAATACCTCGATTCGGCAAACACATCGTAGGTGGGGAGCAGGGTTTTCTTTACCACTTTTTGAATGCGCCCGTTTTGCATAAAACAAGCCACATTAAACAAGCCCCTGCCTGTATCTCGGTTTCTGAGCACTCCGCCGGCAACTGCAGCAATACCCTGACAGCATTCTGCAACCGCTTCCATGCTTTGTTCGCATTTCTCAACAAACCAGTCGTAATCCAGCAAATCATCTGGAGGATAGCCGCATACGGCCAATTCACTAAAAATGACAAGGTCTGCTCCGTTGGATCGGGCTTCAGTAATGGCTTCGTACATTTTGGAAGTATTTCTTTCGAAATCTCCGATTCGGTAATTCAGCTGTGCCAGCGCAATTTTCATTCGAGGAATTAAAATAAAATGCCGAGCTGCAAACCCAGATAATTGTTTCTGCCATCGGCCTTCTTATCCCAGAACAAATCTGTAAAGCCATTGTCAAACCGCAACCCGGCAATGAAAGACGATTTTCCGCTGATTTTGGCTTCTATTCCAGCCCCCATAATCATTGAGGCCCTGAGGGTGAGCACATTGTCTTCGAATGATTTGGTACTTCCGCTGAAGTCATAAATATCGTTTGCCCTTGAATTGGGAGTGTGGGAGTTGGTGGCACCGGCGTATACATCGGGATTACTCAGCGTGGTAACTTTATTTCTTATCATAAACGAAGGCGCCAGCCCGAATTGTCCCCAGTAGGTGATTCTGCCGATTTCACCGGTTTTCAGTTTGAGGCTGACCGGCAATTGAATGTATTGCAACTTGTAGTTGAAAACCGCATTTGTGTAAGGCTTTTTACCGCTGTACAAGGTGTCGGTTGCAGCAACGGAAACAGGAAAAGAAGAAATGAGCATTTCTCCCGACAACCAATAGTTTGGATTGCGCGCAATCATGAAGTCACCTATTAAACCGTAAGAAAAAGAGGGTTTCATGCCTTTGTTCTCAAGATTTCCCTCCATCATTCTCACCCAACTTAAATTGGGACTGACCTTGAAGCCCATAATTACTTTTCTGGCCGGAGTTTGCTGTCCTATTAGCTTGTTGGGAAAAATACAAAAGCCCGTAAGCCAAAATATGGCAGTCAACAACAATCTGCCGTTTATTTGCGTTTTCATTGGTTTATGCAAAAAAACACAATTTCGGCCATATCGTTTGCACTTTTGGGCATACTTGTAATGACTTTGGGTTGCCGCGATTCAAAAAACACGGCAGATGTTACACATTCTGACTTTTTTGAAGAGTGGGTAACTGCATCAAAAAATGGTTTTACTCCGGAAGAAGCAGGAATTCTGAGGCAAAAACACGGTCGAATGCTGAATCTGTGGGCTGTAGATATCATGGATATCAATCCGCAGGATTTAACGTCAGACTCGAATTATGCATTCTTTTTTGGCAACCTTCACAGAATTTCAGCCAATGTGCTGCCTCTTATAGATGCACATTATAAAAAGAAGCCTGATTTGAACAAAAACATTGACGCTGCCGTTGCTCGGCTGAAAAAAGAATTTCCGGATGCAGGCAAATTTCTCATATGGCGTTATTACAGTCAGTTCAGCAACACCAATTGCTTTGCCGATACATTTCAGGGTTACAATGTGCTTGGTTACAGCGTTGAAATGTTTCTTGACGATACCTGTTTTATTTACGGGCTGATTGACGGCTTCCCCATTTGGCACAGGCGTTACTCTTCAACGGCTCAAATTCCTTCTTTTTTGGTAGCGTCCTACCTGAATGGTCGCTATGAAGCATCGCATGAACGAAAAAGCTTTCTGGATGAGGCTGTTTATCAGGGCAAGTTGTGGTACAGTCTTAGCCGTTTGTTTCCAAAAATATCGCCACATCAGTTATATGGTTACAACAAGGACGAATGGAAATTTTTCAAGAAAGAAGAAGGCAATACCTGGAATTTTTACATCAGTGAAAAAGTACTGTTCAACACCGATTTCAACCGCAGTGTAAAACGCTATTTTGTGGAAGGGGAGAGAACTACCGGTGCTGGTTTACCCGACAATTGTCCGCCCAAATTAGGTTGCTACACAGGTTTGCGCATAGTGGAAGAATACGCAGCCAAAACCGGAAAATCGCTGAAGGAAATCTGGCAGGAAACCAACAGCAACACCATTTTACAACAATCAGGTTACAACCCACTTCGATAATGAACAAAAATGTAAATGAACTCAGGGCATATCTGCAGGATCGCCTTAAACACAATTATTTTATTCAGCACATGGGAATTGAGCTGCAAGGGCTGGATGCCGGCTTTGCCGAATTGAACCTGCATGTGCAGGAACACCATCTGCAGCAAAATGGTTTTACTCATGGCGGAGTTACGGCTACATTGTGTGATGTGGCCACGGGCATTGCTGCTTACACAGTGGTTTCCGAAGGCAAAAATGTGGTCACTGTTGATCTGAAAATCAGTTATCTCAATCCCTCGGTTTCACGGAAAATCAGAACCGAAGGAAGGGTGGTGAAATCAGGCAATTTCCTCATCTTTTGCGAAGGCCGCGTGTTCGATGTTTTTGAAGACGGAACAGAAAAGCCGGTTGCCACCTGCAGCAGCATTATGGCCGCTGTTGATACACCACTGAAATCTTAATTAGAAATCATAAGAGTAGCTGCGTCTGCCTGACTTCACCAGTTCGCGCATTCCCCAGTGCGGGTGGTCAAACTTCATCAGGTATTCCATTTGCAGGTCTATCTGTTCTTTTTCTGAAACGGTTGAGCTAAGATCAGCATTTTTGATGTAGTACACCGGATTTTTCTTCACGGGCTTAACCTTGCTCAAATCTTCCGGAATCAGCACCCAGTCCAGATACCACTCGTCGTAATAACCATTTTTGTAGGTATGTTTATAAAAGTAAACCGTGCCTTTTCTGTCTTTGTGGTTAATGCTTCTTTTTTCGATGAACACCATGGAATCCTGATTGCCTCTGTTTGCGGAACTAAGGAATGTGTAAGCCATCTTCTGCGGATCTTGTAAAATAGGCATTAAGGTATCGGCTGCCGCTTTGGGCAGTTTGGCCGATAACAACATCCACCGGTAGTCGGGACGAGATGTGAATACTTTAAGAATACTATCTGCCAGTGGTTTGTCGTTATTCAGCAGGAACATTACCCACTTAAATCTGTCGGGTCGTTTTCCGCTAAGTACTGTTTTACTGATTCGTTTGCTGATGTCTTTTTCATCGAAGTAGGGCATCAGCAATTTGGCTAAATTGATGAGTTTGTTTTCTTCATAGTCTTCGCTGTTGCCGTATCTGTATTTTGAAAAAATTTCTGACTTAGACTCTCTTACATTCTTCCCGTAACCTTCGTCTTCGTATTTTTTCTTTGAACTGCCTGATCCGCCACCCCATTCCCATTCAGTTGAATAGTCATTGCTGCTGCTGTTGGTGTTGCTTGCCATTTCCCTTTTCCACTCATCGCGGAATTCCATTAACAGTGAATTTTTATATTGCAGGTAGCTCTCCTTTTTCAAAAGTTGACTATCAAGCATGGAAGCCGCTAAATTGATAACTTCATCCTTGTATTCATTATACCTCAGCAACTCGAAAAGGGCCGGGAAAACCGGTGCCGAATATTTCAGTGTATCGCTTAATCCATTCAGCAGGCTACTCATTTCCCAGCTGCTGTTGGTGAGGGGAGTTTCTTCAATAATCAACTTCGCAAACATGGCAGTGGCCTCTGTATTGTTCATGTCACTCAGCACATTCAGAATTTCAATTTGCTGTTGAACGGTGTCAGCCGATTCATAAAAGATATCTTTTAAATAGGGAATGATTGCAGGGTGATTTTTATCGCTGCTCTCTCTTACAATGAACCTCCAAAGTCTGTTTTCGTCATCCTTCTCTTTAAAGCGGTTCAATTTTTTGGCTGTATTCACCAAAGAAGGAATGTCTTCGTATTTCCAGTAAAGGTCTCTTAGAATTTCCCGGAAATTGTTCCTGATCAGTGAGTCGGGATTAAAAATACCCCTCAATACGCTGTCTTTTCTCATCTTCTCCGACATTCTGAAATGTCGAGCTGTATCAATTGGGGTAAAATTTTCTGTGAATTCTTTAATGAACGGAGTTGAGCCTAAAGAGGCATCCTGATAATAGGAAAGCCAGTACTCTTCTCTTCCCCGAACCATATTAATGTGCACTTCGTTGAATGTGGTGCTGGTGTCGGCCAATGTAAATCGCAAAATTGTCCAGCCATTTTTATTGGCAGTGTCCAAGCCTTGAACAAATTTAGAATCTGATTTTGCCTTTCTTTTCATGCGGGCGATGGTTGAATCTCTCACTATATTGCTTCCAAACACCGAGTTGATGCTTCTTCTTACAGCGATGCTCTCCCCAGAATTGTAGTAGTAAGAGTTTGATTCATACTGGTCTTGAATGTCTAATGTATCCTTCAATTCTTCTTTTTCATCATAGCGCAAGCCGTACATATAGCTTCCCGAATTCTCCTCATCCCGATCTTTCGGTTTTCCAAAATTGGGAATTTCGAGGGTGCTCGTTTTAAACATCAAAAAGCTATCGGTTAGTGTTTCAAACTTTTTGTGATATTTGTAGGGAGTGAGTTTGAAAGACTCCAGGAATTTTTTGGCTTCGGTTTCGTTTTTATGCTTGGTTCCGACCAAATAGAATTTACCCGCAATTTTGATGTATTTTACATAAAGTTTGCTATTTGCAACCTGAGAATAGAAAGAAGCTTCGGCTGATGAAGCTGAACCAGTTTTGGATTGTCTGATTTCCAATTCTTTTCCTTTGAGGTTGAAATTCAGCGCTGTAATCAGTTCTGCGAGGTCAAATGTGTCTTCATCCCAATTGCCCGGATATTCCGGATAGTCGGCTTCCCGAACGAAGTAATAATTTCCGTCTTTGTCTGCAGTGTGCAAATCGGTATGCCCCAGCAACGATTTGGTTGTATCTCTTTTGCTCTTCAACTGAACAACCTGCCCCGGCCAGTTTACTTCATAGCCGCCTGCCTGAGGACTGTATTTGTTCCAGCCTCCGTCCGACTTTTCGAGTATTTGGAATGAATTGAAGAAGTCATCGGCATTTTTCTTTCTGGCAAAAGTTCTTTGCCCAGATACCTTAATAAACCAAAGGTTCACAGGCGTGGCGAAAATCATAAACCGCTGATGATCGCCAATGCTGGTTTGGTTTTTAATATCGATACCCGGATGCCCGTTGCGGGTAATCCATTTTTTCTCGAGAATTTTACCCGGAATGTTTTCGAAAAGCAGGCTGTCAATTCTGTTTAAAACATGCTGAGGGGTTTGGTTCGACAGTGCACCATAGTAGGGGAGGCGGGTGATTTTGTAATACGCACCGTTGGCCATGTCCGGATAAAAATACTCCACATTCCCGGCCTGCGTGTAATCTAGCGGTGTGCCCGGAAATACAGCCGAAAAGTCGCCCCTGTGCGATACGAATGACTGCATGTTTTGTTTCACATCCACCGCATCAATTACCTCTTTTTGCTTGGCAGCCCAACGGGTGTTTTTGCCAAAAACCGGCCTTACGGTATAACCCATTCTCCTCAATTCTTCCACCACACCACTATCTCCGGGAACATGGGCTGCGCCCACACCTGCAAACAGTATTTTTCCTGTTTTTACAATGCTGTCGAAGCTTTTTGCCATTACCTTGTTGCGTTCCCACAACATCCAGCGTAGAAAGTTGCGGCTGGGTGCAGTCAATGTTTCAAGCGAATCCAGCAGGTCAAGGTTTCCCGTTCTGTATGCATTTTCAATTTGTTCGTAAACACCGTCTTCACCGTAGTAATTCACCCGTTTTTTCTTGGTGTCTTTTTTATCTTTTTTCGAATCGGGTTTGCGGCTTTTGGCCACCATTTTGCGGCTGACTTTAAAGTCTTCGAGCCCGGTTACCTGCTTGTTCAGCTTCATTCCAGCCTGATGGATAAACATGTCCAAAAACTGCTCTTCTGAAAAATCCCTTGATTGTTCCGAGTTGCGGTACATCATGGCATCGGCCAGTTCTTCTTCTTTTTGAAGAATGTAACCGAACAGGTTTTTCTTAGGGAAATTCAGGTTGAATGCTGCGTTGTAAAATCCGGTATTGTTTCCGTAGCGCCTCAAGAAATCGTAAAAACTATAGCGGCCATAACCTTCTTCGGCCAGTTCGTCTATCCATTTGTTGGCATCGCTTTCCAACGCAACCACATCGGCGCTGTACAAGGCCTTGAAAAATGAATCTGTCAGACGGAAAACCATTTTGCGGCTTACATGCATGGTGCCGTACAGGTAACTCGGTTTTTTCAACCCTTTGCCACTTACCTGCCAAAGCAGAGAAGGGTATTTGGCAGGAGTTTCGGCAATGCTCATCATGCTTGTGCTGCTGTCAGGGGATTGGGAAAAGCCCTGATTGCAGACAAGACTTAGGATAAATACGGATAAATATTTCATGAAAGGTAAAGGTTCAAGTTTAATACTAAAAACCGATGATTTGCTGAATTATTGTTGCCAGTGCGAAATTTTCGTCAGGATGTGCTGAAATTCAGACAATTAAAAAATCGGCATAAATTGGGTATTTTTGAAGCCCCACAAATGGCAAGGTTCATACTTCTTCTGTTGCTTTCAGCGTGCTGTCTTTCATCTAAGGCACAAATAAAATTTCAGGGAAGAATTTTTGCAGAAGAAACCCGTGAGCCGCTGGCCTTTGCCAATGTTTATTTTGTAGGAACTGACAAGGGCTTCTACAGCGATTTTGAAGGGATTTACCGCTATTACGAAACCAAACTTCCTTCAGATACCCTTCGATTTGAATATGTGGGCTATGTTCCTTTGATTTTGCCTTTCGACAGCCTTATAAAAATGGGTTTCAATGTTGAAATGAAGCGCAAAATTGTGCAATCTGCCGAAGTGGTTATCCGCCTAAAATCAAATCCTGCACTGAAATGGATTGAGTTGGCACAGAGGAACCGAAGCAAAAACAACCCAGACAAACTGCAGCAGTACGAATGTGAAACTTTCACCAAGAACACCATTGCTGTCAACAACATCTCTGAAAAACTGCGGAAAGGCAAGTTCTGGCAAGAAATCGGTCCGCTTTTCGATACCATCAGCTACCTGAATGGTGACGGTAAAAAATCCATTTTACCGGTTTTTATGTCAGAAGTTCTTAGCGAATATTATTTTAATAAAAATCCATATCTTACCAAAGAGGTAATCAAAGCAAGCCGAATAAAAGGTATTGGGGTTCAGGATGGCACTTTTGTTTCACAGGTTTTGGGAAGTACCTTCATGAACTATAATTTTTATCAGAACACTTTGGTGGTAATTGATAAAGGCATTATATCGCCGATAGCCGAAACGGCGATGAATACTTATGACTATAAACTCATTTTTGTAGATAAGACAGGCCCGAGAAGAGTATTTCAAATTTATTGTCAGCCCAAGGTGGAAAAAGACCTGGCATTTCATGGTTTTGTATGGATTGAAGATACCACAGGCGCTTTGGTGAAATTGTCGCTGGAGTTGAACAGCAATTCCAATATCAATTATCTTGAAAAGTTGAGGGTAAGTCAGCAATACGACCCAACAAGCAACGGCAGTTATTTTTGCGTGAATTCAAGGGTTGTGGTTGATGCCGCAGAAATGACCACTGAGGCCGCCGGCATTGTGGCAACCAGCGTGATCACCGCCAAGAATATTGATGTTTACAAGGTGCACCCACCCAAGTTTTTTGAAACAAGGGTAACGATGTTGCCCGATGCCCTAACACAGTCTGATACCTTTTGGGATAAAAACCGGCATATCAAGCCCACCGAATCGGAGCAACGCATTGCCCGTAAAATTGATACGCTGATAGCCCTTCCAAGGGTTAGAACCTATGTCGATCTGGTTAATTTCCTGGTTGATGGCTATCGCAATTTCGGAAAGCTTGATTTCGGACCTTATTACAGTCTGGTGAGTTACAACATGCTGGAAGGAGCAAGGGTTCGTTTGGGCTTCAGAACTTCATACAAATTAAGCCGAAACTGGATTATTGAAGGCTTTGGGGCCTATGGTTTTAAGGATGAAAAATGGAAGTACTCGTTGAAGGTGGAACGCATTTTAAACAGAAAACACTGGACCAAACTGGGTGTTTTATACCGCCGCGATGTTGAACAAATTGGTATTTCCGACAATGAAAATTACAGCACCGGCTTGTTTACGGCTTTCAACCTCATGGGCAGCAACAACCTCAATATGAATCGTGACTCCCGCATTATGTTCGGAACCGATTTGAGGCAGGGATTACGCTTTTCTATGGTGCTGGGAAACCGATTTTACGGATTTCAGAAAGTGGGCAATTATGATTTTGCTTGGTACCAGAGATTCCCGGATACAAGCGCAGTATCAAAAGATTTTACCAATTCAACCATGACGGTAAGTTTGCGCTATGCTCCCCGCTATTATTTTCTGCAAAACGACAACAGGCGGGTAACCTACTCCGGTATTGGTCCGGAATATTACGGTACCTGGATTCAAGGTTTTCAGGGAATTTTGGGCGGTCAGTTCAACTATTCCCGCATTGTTGCAGGTATTAACTATTCAAAAGTTTGGGGTTCCTTGGGCAGAACAGCCACTAATCTTGAAGTTTCAAGGGTTTTTGGAACTTTGCCTTATCCCTTGTTAACCGTTTACATTGGCAATCAAAGTTTTGTTTACAATACCGGTGCATACAACCAAATGCGCATATTTGAATTCATTACAGACCGAAGCATTTCCGCCTCGGTTGAACACCATTTCAATGGCTACTTTTTGAATCGGATACCCTTACTGAAAAAGTTAAAGTGGCGCGAGATTTTGGGTACCAAAGGCATTTATGGCGGACTTGCCAAAGAAAACTTTAACATTATTCCACTTAAGGTGAACGATCAGCCCATCACTCAATTTAAAACATTCACCCAATTGCCCTATTGGGAAGTGAGTGTGGGCATCGAGAATATTTTCAAAATCATTAGGGTAGACGCAGTTTGGCGATTGACCTACCGCGATGAACCCCGTGTTCGGAATTTTGGAATCAAAGCCAGCGTTGGCCTGGCCTTCTAATCAATTACCGTCGGTAAACTTGTAGCCAACTCCGCGCATACTTTGAAAATAACTGGGTTTTTTGGCATCCTTTTCAAAGTACTTCCTGAACGCAAGAATGAAATTATCAATGGTTCTGGTGCTGGGATAAACATTGTAACCCCAAACCGTTTGTAAAATCTTCTCGCGGCTTACCACCTGACCCTTGTTTTCAATCAGCAGTTTCAGCAACATGCTTTCCTTCTTGGTTAGCATAAACGAACCGTTGTTTCCCACTGCTTCAAAACTGTCAAAATTCACATAATTAACGCCAAAGCGATATTCGTGAATGGTGAAAGGGTTTTCTGCCGCGGCACGGCTTCTGCCCAGCAGTTTTTGAACACGCAACAGCAATTCTTCAAGATTAAAGGGTTTGGCCAAATAATCATCTCCACCTTTTTTCAGCCCCAGAATTCTGTCCTGAGTGTTGTTTCTTGCCGAAAGAAAAAGAATGGGAACGGTTGAGTTGGTGAGTCGGATGTTCTCCGTTACAGTAATGCCGTCCACATGGGGCAGCATTACATCCATGATGACGAGGTCGAAATTCTCCTCTTTCATTTTTTGAAGCGCATCTACCCCGTCTCTGACTGCAGCAACCTTGTAGCCTTCTGCTTCAAGGTTCATTTTTACAAGGTCTGAGATGTCGGTTTCGTCTTCTACTAGTAGTATTCTGTATGTTTTCATAGGCTGGCTTTCTCCTTGAATAAAATGGAAAACGAAGAACCTACCGGAATATTGTGACTAACCGTAATTATTGCAGAATGCTGACGAAGTATGCCCTGAACCAGAAACAATCCAAGCCCGGTTCCGGCGCTAATCCTCGTTCTTTCATCGCCAATGCGGTAAAACATCTTGAATATGTTCTTCCTTTCCTTTTCGGGAATGCCCGGCCCAAAATCGGTTATGCTCATGGCTGCCCTGCCTTTTTGGATAAATGTTTTTACAATCACTTTTTCATTTCCTTCCGGACTGTATTTCACTGCATTGCTGATTAAGTTGCTGATGGCCATTTGAAGCAATTCCCTGTCACCCCTAATGATTAAGTCGGGCATGAAATGACATTCAATTTTGGTGGTTAATGGCAGTGAGGGT
>CANHCW010000047.1 GCA_947459165.1 Flavobacteriales bacterium | reverse complement strand
TTTTCATGGCGCAAAAGTACAGAAGATGCTCAGTACAGAAACCCAAACATCCAAATGGGAATGACATTGTCGTAGGGTGCCGAAACATCATCGAGGACGCGGAAGGCGTTTTTCTGGTTTCGGATTTGGGCGTTGGTTTTATTTTTGCCGCCCACCTCGAGGGTGTATTTTTCGTTGAGGAGAAAATCGCCGGAGGAAGACAGGTCGATACTTGATACCACGGGTTTCAGTTGGCTGAGGATAAAGGTTTCACGCAGACTGCCACGGTTTACTCCTTCCTCTGCAATGGCATACATAAGGTTTGAGTTGTCGAGAAAAACCTTTTCGGGCTTGGAAAGTATGGCCGTGCTAATCCCGGCAGGATACATCAGCGTGAGCAGACGGGCCTGTTCCAGGTATTGGAGGTAATTGTTTACTATGTTGCGGGCAATGCCAGTTTGGGCTGAAAGCTTGGTTATATTGGGTTTGAAGGGCACATTGGAGGCAATGATGTACAGCAATTGCATCATTTTTCGGGCATTTCGCACATCGAAACCGGGCAGTTCGGCCAAATCGGATTCCAGCACCAGCCTGACCACCTGTTGCAGTTTCATGGGGTAAGACGATTCGCCTTCGGTAAAGAAGGGGTAGTAACCCGTTTTGAGGTAATCGGGAAGGTAGGCGTAGGGGCGAAAATCGTCGGGAAACAGGTCGAAACTCTTTTGCGGATTGCTGAGCAGGGATTTGAGATCAAGCAAAGGCAGACTGAGTTTGTGCTTGAGAAGAAGGTATTCGCGAAAGGACAGCCCGTGCATGTTGTACATGACAGCGCGGCGGCTGAGGTCGGCATCCTGCCTTTGCATATCCAAAACCGATGAACCGGTGAACACCACATGCAGTTCTGGATGCACATCGTACAGGTTTTTGAGGTGGCGGCTCCATTCGGGGTATTTGTGCACTTCATCGAGAAACAAGTATTTACCCCCGCGCTGAATGAATGTTTCAGCCGTTTCGAACAATGAATGAGCCAGAAAATACATATCGTCGAGGCTCATGTACAACGCTTCGTTACGCGAAGGACGAAGTTGTTGCATGTGCTGAATGAGCAAGGTGGTTTTACCTGTACCACGGGCACCAAGAATACCTATGAGGCGATCGGACCAGTGTATTTTATCCTGCAACTGCCTGTAAATGGACGATTTGGCCCTGGCTAAAAGTTTGGCGTTGCGTTCATAAAAGTGCTCCATGCTGCAATTTTAAACCACAAAATTAGCCACTATTGCACATTTAAAAAAGCCTTTTTATGCTATTTTGCACATTCAGATGTGCAATTTTTGTATTTTTTGCATTGTTAAATGTGCATTTAGTCTCGGCATTCCATCATCAGCAGGTGACCGGTTTCATAGCGAATATTTACAAAACCATCGGCTACAACCTTATTGCTGCTGCCGCTTTGCAGGGGAAATGACAGGGTGTGGTTTTGCATATCGTAAAGCAGGTTTTGGGTAAAAACGCCGCTGACCGGAGTGATGGGCAGAAGTGAAATGACGGTACCTGCAGGATACCACTTTTTAAAATCTTTGGGAAGGTTGTAAATACGCGAATGATCGTCGATGACTGACAGCTCTATTTGACCTGCGTAACGAGGCAGGGTGGCGAGGTTATTAAAATGGTGGTCGGAACGGCGGCCTGTTGCCCATACCGCATTGGCGGCTTGTTGTCCTTTGCCGATAAGAAAATCGATGCCTTTTTGCAAATCGGTGTGATTTTGATCGGGGGTGTGAATGAACTCCACTCCCATATCGGCGGCAACAAGTCGATGATTTTCATGAATGCTGTCAAAATCGCCGAGCACGGCATCGATACGAATTCCCAAATCCAGAACACGCCCCAACGCACCATCCAGCACAAGCACAAAGGGGTTCCATTCAAGCAGTTGTCCTAACAAATCAAAACTACAGGCTTCGCCATTGGCAATGATGAGGGCGGGTTCCTGCCCATCGCGGACGAAGTGATGTGAGGACATGGTGCAAAGTTAATGAAACCACGCACTACAGAAGATTGGAGCCACACGCTTGACTTTAAAACCCTAAATTGCAGCAGTGAGAAAAAGCCGGCTGCTGCCTGATATTTTTTCGGCCAAACAGAAACAACTACTGCTTGGGATTTGGGCTTTGGCATGCGCGCTGCTATTCGGTTATCATTACAGCGACACACCTTTATTGGGAGATGCAGGGGCTTTTGCCGGTATTGCAACACACCTGGTTAATGGTTCGGCTCTATACACCGATGTTTTTGAAAATAAAGGACCGGGAATATTTGTGCTCAATGCCCTTTTCATAAAATTGAGTGGCAACAATTACTCGGCTATTCACCTTATGCAGTTGCTGCATGTTGTTGCCGCCTGTTTTTGCATTATTCGGTTATTTACCTTGCCTGCTGAACGCGCATTTTGGATGCCGGCTATGCTATTGCCTTGGGTGTTGCTGCGTTTTTCAAACGGCTATTGCTTTTTTATAGGAAACTATACTGAAGAATACGCCTGTTACTATTTGCTTTATGGGATGGCCCTAGTTCATGCGGCAGCAGACAAACCCAAAGTACGATTTTATTTTCTGCTTGCCGGTGCCGCTTTAACACAGGTCATTTTTATTAAAGAAACTTTTGCCCCGTTGGCACTGACAGTGGCCCTGTGGGCCGTATTCAATCAAAAAAAGAAATTTTTCGTTTGGATTGTGGCAGGCGCCATGGTTTTAATGTTGGGTTACCTGCTGTATTTACTTAAAAACCATGCTTTATACGGGTACTTTCGTTATTTGCAGTTTGCTTTTGGATATGCAGGTGGTGAAAATGCCTGGGGGAAATACAGCAGCCGATTGCTTCAATTTTACCATGACTGGAAGGATATTGACCCTAAATTGCTATGGATGGCTGCAGGCTCCCTGTTGGTTTTGGCCGATCGTAAATACCTGAAAAAAAACGCATATCTGCCGCTTATTTTTCCTATCATGGCAGCCATATCCACCCTGCCACTGGCAATGGGCAAAACGCCTTTTGGGCATTATTTTTTGGCTACTGTTTTATTTGCTTTGCTTTCAGGATTGGGCTTTGCCCGCTGGCTGGCCGATAAAATTTACGATTTGGAAATATTAGGCAACCGGGTAAAATGGACACTGCTGATTTTTGGCACTTTGCTGATTTTTCCCGTAACGATAAAATCGATGAAGCACTTTACCCGAAAATCTGACATTGCGGGCAGCGAAAAACGGGAGAGAAAACAGGCGATAGAAAAGCTAATGGGTTATAAAACTGTGTTTGTGGACCCGCAGGATGCCGGTAGATTTTATTTTTACACAGGCAAAAGCAGCGGACTTGTTCACCCTTGTACCTATTATGTTTACTACCAAACCGAAACTGCCGGAACTTTTGCAGAAGCAAACAGGAAGGTTTTTTTGAATAGTTTTTTAAACCAACCGCCGCACTGCATAGTTACGGAAAAGGAATATGGTTATGGGATACAGTATGCAGGATTATCGGAATTTGTGAACATTAATTATGTGCTAAAAGATTCAATAGAAGGGGCTGATAAAAGGTTGTATCTTATTAAAGTCTTGAATAAAAAGTAAACGCAACCTTCATTTAATCCGGAATTTACCTTGAATCTATTCGAAATAAAGCATTACACTTACTTCGCTTCAGCCTACATTTAAGACAGATGTATCACCCTCATTCAAGAGCTGCTTTCTTTGGGCTATATCAATCCTAATGCATAAGCCGGGTTTAAAATGGACGAACTTTACCCTTAATCTTTTTTAGAATGACTGTTAGTTGTTTACCACAACAATTTTATAAGTGCTTTGCGATTGGTTGGCAAAGGTTGCTTTTAAAAAGTACACCCCCGGCTTCAGGGATTTGATTTCAATGGCTTGTTGTGCAGCTACGGGAATATTGAGTAGCAAAGCTGCATTGGTTGAATACAACTGAATGGCACTTAGATTTTCGCCGGGAGGAATGCCAACAACAAAGGAACCTGTTGAAGGGTTGGGAAAAACGGTTAACCCTGACCTTGACCGGATGGCCACCGACATGCTGCCCTGATGGGCTGACTCTACTGCCCCAACATCGGGGGCCGCGCCTTTAAAATCGGAAAAGCCGGGAATACGCACCCCTGCATCTACCAGACCACTGGCGGATGTGAGAGAAAAATCGCCAAGGCTTCTGTTTGTAAAAGCAGGATTGGACTGCCCCGCCCCGACTACATGAATATGAGCACTGCCCGAAATGGTGCGAAGCGTACTTTGTAAATTGACCACATTGACAATGCTGCTGCATTGGTATTGACCGTAAATTGAATTGGCTACCACCACAGGACCGCCACTGTAGTTATAAAAATTATCGTGGCCTGATGAAAGGCGGTAGGATGCATTGACTGATTTATCGCCCAGGGCGAAAAAATGAATGGGGTGAATGAGGTCGTGGCTGAATGAGTTGTTGATGAAAACGGCGTCTTTCCATTCGGATTTCATGGAGGTGATGGCATAGCCCAGCGTATCGGAAGCATGGAAGGTATTATTAAAGAAAAAAACGCTGCCGGGGGCTCCGTTGCCTGTATAATTTGAGTTTGTTTTGATGGCCAGCCCCTGACTTTGATAATTTACCCCGACGGGTTTGCAACCCACAAAGTAGGAATCGTCTTTATCTGTTCGCCGGCCTTTCATGCCATAAAAAATATTACGGTAAAAATACCTGGGGCCGATCAAGGGTGGGGCTGCAGATATGCAGGCCATGCAATTGACAAACCTGTTTGACCAGGCGCGCAGGTTAACCCAGTTGCCATCGCATTCAAGCCCATCGTAATTATCGGTAAACACATTGTTGTAAACATCTGATTCTTCGTGAATGCCATCATCAAAAGGGCCTTCCACTCCGGAATTGGTGCCATTAAAAATACAATTGCGCACGACAAAGCCGATTCCGCTATCATGAAAAACACCTCCGCTTTCGACCGATCGGCCTCTTGAAGTAGAAAGGGTAAAGAAAAGGGTATGCACAAAATCGCGGGATCTTTTTACCATGGTGTGCGACCATTTGCCCACATCGTGTTTGAATGTGCAGTGCTGAAACAGAATATGATTGCACACCTGTTCGAGAACCACATCGGCCGTGTTGTGGCGAAAAGTACAGCTATCGAAACTAATATCGTGAGCATTGCGAATATCGAATACCTGGGCCTGATGGGAATTGATATCTGCTCCTAACGCATTGAGAACGGGTTTGGCAAAATGCCTGAATTCCACCCCTTTTATTTTTAAGAAGGCATTGAAATTTTTGCCGTAAATGGTGAGGAAACGATAGGCAGTGGAAACGGTAACTCCGGCTGTGTTGGGGTTTTCGCCTGCGGCCGTTTTAATCCAGATGCCCGTTTCGTTGCGAACAAAGCCATCGTAGCCAAAATTAAGGGCGGCCAGGTGGTAGCCCGCCATGGTTATTTCCGACTGATACGACGGATATGGATACAGAGCCCTGTTGCCCAGAATACAGATATTGGTGTGGGCGGCACCTGCCGGAAGTCCCCGAGAATAAAGGGTTTTGTCATTGGCATCCTGCTGCCAGCCCGAGTTTAGCTGAACACCACCATCGAAAATTGGCTTTGCACCGGGTGCGGCCATGATAACTATTGGGCTGTTTGCAGTGCAATGTTTATTGAGTTGCAAACGCAGATCATTTTGCGCATAAATGCCATCGGCAAGCATAACCGTGGTACCGCAACTGACTCCACCGGAGCTGAACAAGGTGGCAATATTGCCCGGCTGCGATTGCGAGTACACCGTTCCGGAGCCTGCAGGTGAAACCCATTTGACAGTGGAAGTAGCCTGAAACGAAGGAGAGAGCAGCGTTGTGTCAAACACCGCTGCGATATTTTGGGGTGTACTGGTCTGAAACAGGGTTGCCTTGACTTCGTAGGCGGTATTCTCGTCAAGCAAAAAAATGCTGCCTCTGAATTGCGCGCTGTTTTTCAGCGTGATGCGGTCGGGTGGATAGGCCCGGAGCCAATCGGGGTTACCGGACTTGCGGTAAAAAACATGGCAACTATCAGCGCTGCCAATGTTTGTAATTTTGATGCCGATGGAGTGGTAGTTGGGCAGCAATTCAAGGGTTTGCGCATTCAACGCCGAACTGATAAAAAACAGGCTTGATAGTATTTGAATTTTATTCATGCATGTCATTCAAAATCGAAATTAAGACAAAAATAGACAAATTGCTAATTCAATGCTGGTTTTTAATTCATACTCTTTTGATTTTACGCCAAGAATTCAGACAACTTATTCACCTTAATCTGTCGACAACCAATAATTTCGCACTAAATTCCGTTTTAGCATTCAATGGCAACCAAACCCAATATTCTGTGGGCCGACGACGAGATCGACCTTTTGAAGCCCCACATTCTTTTTCTGGAAGGAAAAGGGTACAACATGACCACCGTAACCAGCGGCAGAGATGCCATTGACAAGGTAAAAAGCGGGGATTTTGACCTGGTTTTTCTCGATGAAAACATGCCCGGCATTTCGGGATTGGATGCGCTTGCCAGCATCAAACAGGAAAAACCAAATCTTCCGGTAATTATGATTACCAAGAACGAGGAGGAGCATATTATGGAGGAGGCCATTGGCAGTAAAATTGCCGATTACCTGATTAAACCGGTGAATCCAAGTCAGATATTGCTGGCTGTTAAAAAAAATCTGGATGAGAAAAGACTGGTAAGTCAGATTACCACCCAGGGATATCAGCGCGAGTTTATGCAAATTGGCATGTCGGTTAGCGACAAGCTCAGTTTCGACGAATGGAAGGATGTATACAAGAAACTTGTGTTTTGGGAAATGCAGCTTTCCGGCACAGGCGAAGATGGAATGAAGGAAGTACTTGAAACGCAGAAAGCCGATGCCAACCGCAGTTTTTGCCGCTATGTTTCCGACAAATATCTGAGTATGCTGAAAACAACAGGTGACGATGGTCCCATTATGAGTCATAACCTGTTTAGAAGGGCTGTAAATCCCTTGCTGGATGGCGATTTACCCGTATTTGTGATTTTAATTGACAACCTGCGCTTCGATCAGTGGCGCGCCATTTCTGAAATACTGGATGAAAACTTTAAAGTTGACAACGAAGATTTGTATTTGAGTATATTGCCTACCACCACGCAGTATTGCCGCAATGCCATTTTCAGCGGATTGCTTCCCCTTGATATTGAAAAACGGTTTCCGAATAAGTGGAGCAACGATGAAGACGAAGGTGGCAAAAACATGTTTGAAAAAGATTTTTTGGAGGATTTGCTGAAGCGCCTGCGCCGCGATATCAAATTTTCATACAATAAAATTACGAACCTCGAAGCGGCTAAGAACCTGGTGAATCAAGTGCCCAACCTGTTTCAAAACAAACTGAATGTGCTGGTTTATAATTTCGTTGACAATTTCAGTCATGCCCGTACTGATATTCATGTGGTTCGCGAACTGGCAGAAGATGAAGCCGCCTACCGCAATGTGATGGCCACCTGGTTCAAACACAGCCCGCTGAGGGATGCCCTGCAGCGCATTGCAGAAAAACCCTGCCATGTTATTATCACCACAGATCATGGAAGCATTCGAGTAAAAGACCCCGTTAAAATTGTGGGTGATAAAAATGTGAACTCAAACCTGCGTTACAAACAAGGCAAGAGTTTAACATATAACCCCAAAGAAGTGCTGGAGGTAAAGAAACCTCACGATGCCTTTTTGCCCTTGTTGCACATGAGCAGTGCGTTTGTATTTGCGCGGGAAAACGACTTCTTCGCTTATCCAAACAACTACAATTATTATGTAAACCATTACCGCAATACCTTTCAGCACGGGGGAATCAGCATGGAGGAAATGTGCTGCCCGCTGATATTTATGAGTCCCAGAAAATGACAACCTCCAGCATGGGCCCCTTGCCTTTGATGCGCATGGCCGAAGTTGCACAGCACATTACCCGGGGTGAAATGCCACGGATTATTGCACTAAGCGGTGATTTGGGCGCGGGCAAAACTACTTTGGTAAAAGAGATATTGAAACAATTGGGGGTTGGCGAAGAGGTCAGCAGTCCTACATTCGGCATTATTAATGAATACGAAACAGCCGATCACCGCAAGGTTTGCCATTCAGACTGGTATCGAATCAAAAACGCGGAAGAGCTCTTGGATACAGGGATTCAGGAATACCTGCACAACCCCGATTGCTTTGTTTTGATAGAATGGCCGGAGGTAGGTGAAGCCTTGTTAAACGGAGAAGAAGCCTTGTTCATCAACATTGAACATGCCGGAGAGGAACGGGTTTATCACCTGGAATTGCGGCATTGATAAAGTACCCAAACCGTATCATTACCATACTTTTCGGTGGCAATAGCCGTCCCCTGAAGTTTTTCAAGCCGCCCTTCCCTGTTCAACACCAGGGCATAGTCAGCGCTATCAGGGGTTTTCACTGAGGTCCATGCCTTTGAAAATGATGGATTGAGATTCCGGTTCAGATCCACAATTTCAGTAAAGCAATAAATTTTTCCGCCAGCCGGCAATTGTTTGTCCAATTGTTTTAATGCCCGACCGGTACTGATACCCCAGTAATCAAGAGTAAAACTGCCTGGAGGCCATGCATTTTTGAGCACATTGAAATAAATGAAATCGTGTTTTTGCTGTCCTAGCAGAAATGCCAAAGGAAACACCACCGAGAAAAATGGAATGCTAGCCGCCTGTGCTCTTTTAAATAAGAAATCGAGGGAACTGCCGGCAATGAGCATGAAAGGAAAAAACAGGTATAGATTGTGGCGCCAGGCATTGTAAAGTGTAGGGGCTGAAATGAGGATGTAAATCAGAGGGACTGCAAACAGCGCTAAAAAGGAAAGTTGCCGGTAATTTGGTTTTTGTTTTAACAATATCCCCAAACCGACCAAAAACAATAGTTGATGCAGCAAAGGAAGGGTCAAAGCCATCCACAACGGGGTGTACCAGCCGGAAATTTGTCCCGGCTCGAAGTGAAACCCTGCAAGTGTACTGCCGGAAGGCCAGGGATTGCTCGCACCATAGAACAATAAATCACGAAATCCCTCAAAGGGATGCAACCACAAAGCCGGAAAAACGAGATAACACGACAGTATTGAAATACCAATTCCACACAACAGAACTTTACTCTTTTTCTGTTGATTGGGTTTGAACCCATAGAAGACCAAGACAGAAAGCAACAGAAACAACCCTGCAATTCTTACACTGATTGATAATCCCGCCAATACAAACACGATCCACCACTTCTTTTCATTGAAGAAAAACAGAGCATAAAAGGTAAAAATACACAGCGAAAGAAAGAAAACATCTTTGCTGTTGTAATGTGCCTCGGCCCATAATCGAGGCCAGCAAGCGAAAAGGGTTGTGCAAAGCAAAGCCACATTTTGGGTTTGGAAGAGCAGTTTTGTCAGTTTGTAAAAACACCACAATGCCAATAAAAACAGAGCAAAAAGCAAGCTGCGACGCAGCAAAATTTTGCCTTTCATTGAACTATCATAAATGACCTGCTCTGCCAGATATGCAGGCGTTTCAAACAAGGGACCAAAAAAACGGTGTTTCTGTAAATCGGCGTGAGTGGCCCGACCGGTCAGGAAACGGGCATTTTCAATCCCAATGGTTCTTTGCGTAATTTCATCGTAATGCACACCATACTGACTGAGTGTAGCAAAACCCGCAATGGCATAAAAAACAAAGAACCAGGCGAAAAACCCGGTTCTTGTTAAAAAAATATGTTTCAGATTTGAAATCAAGCGGTGGCCGGCTGCGCGGCTTCTTCCATATACGCCTCCATTGGCAAGCAGGCACACACAAGATTTCTGTCTCCGTAGGTATCGTTCACCCTTGCAACGGAAGGCCAGAATTTCTTATGTGCAACAAAAGGTGCAGGATACGCTGCTTTGTTGCGGCTGTATGAATGCGTCCAATTGTCGGTGCTGATTTCAGAAGCTGTGTGCGGAGCATTTTTCAGCACATTGTCTTCCTTGTCGGCATTGCCGTTTTCAATTTCCCTGATTTCTTCGCGAATGGCCAGCATGGCATCGCAAAAACGGTCAAGTTCTTCCTTGCTTTCACTTTCGGTGGGCTCTACCATGAGGGTACCTGCCACAGGGAAAGAAACGGTCGGTGCATGAAATCCATAATCCATCAAGCGCTTTGCAAAATCAGCGGCTTCTACACCGGCAGAAGTTTTGAATTTGCGGGTATCCAGAATCATTTCATGGGCACAGCATCCGTTTTCGCCGCTGTACAGGACGGGATATTCTTTTTCAAGACGGGCTTTCATGTAATTGGCATTCAAAATGGCCCACTTGGTGGCATTGGTCAAACCCTCACCGCCCATCATTTTTATGTACGCATAAGAAATGAGCAGAATACTGGCACTTCCCCATGGGGCAGCACTTACCGCATGCATGGCCTTTTCTCCGCCGGTTTTAATCACAGTATGACCAGGCAGGAACGGCGCCAAATGCGCTGCAACGCCAATGGGACCCATTCCGGGGCCACCACCACCATGGGGAATGCAAAAAGTTTTGTGAAGATTCAGGTGGCAAACATCAGCGCCAATCATACCGGGGCTGGTTAACCCTACCTGGGCATTCATGTTGGCACCATCCATATATACCTGACCGCCGTATTGGTGAATCATGGCAGTAATGTCTTTGATGGCACTTTCAAAAACTCCGTGGGTACTGGGGTAAGTAACCATCAAACAAGCCAAATTGTCTTTGTATTTCTCAGCTTGCTCCCGCAAGTCGTTCAAATCGATGTTGCCATGATCGTCGCATTTTGTTACCACCACCTGCATACCGGCCATCACTGCGCTTGCAGGGTTGGTTCCGTGTGCGCTGCTGGGAATGAGGGCGATATTTCTGTGCGATTCACCGCGGGATTTAAAGTACTCGCGAATCACCATCAACCCTGCGTATTCACCTTGTGATCCGGCATTGGGCTGCAAACTCATAGCGGCAAAACCCGTAATTTCACACAAATCCTTGCTCAGTTCATCAATCATTTCTGCATAACCCTGTGCCTGATTTACCGGGGCAAAGGGATGCAATCCGTTAAACTCGGGCCAGGTAACAGGAATCATTTCGGAAGTAGCATTTAGTTTCATGGTGCAGCTGCCCAGCGAAATCATGCTGTGACAAAGACTGAGGTCTTTGCTTTCCAGCGATTTGATATAGCGAAGCATTTCATGCTCGGACTGCAGGGTGTTGAACACCGGGTGCAGCATGAAATTCGACTGCCTCAACAGATTTTCAGGCAAACGGCTTTGCCCTGTATCAGCAACACTTGCGGCACTTCCATCTGAAGCTTTACGGAAAATGCTCAGAAGGTTATTTACATCATCTGCTGTGGTGGTTTCATCAACCGAAACACCGATATGTTTTTCATCGAAATAGCGCAGGTTTATTTGTTCCGATTCTGCCAATGCCTTTAAAGTTGATGCATTTGGTACTTCAATGTATAGCGTATCGAAGAAGTGCTTGTTCAGCACCTTAAATACGCCTGAAGTGGCTTCAATTCCACGGGCAAGTTCAGAAGCTAGGGCATGTACCCTGCCTGCAATTTTCTTCAGTCCATCGGGCCCATGATAACAACCGTACATGCCGGCCATAATACTCAGCAGTACCTGAGCAGTGCAGATATTGGAGGTAGCATTTTGCCTTTTGATATGCTGTTCGCGGGTTTGCAGCGCCATGCGGAGGGCGCGGTTACCATTGCGGTCGATACTTACACCGATTATACGGCCCGGCATTTGTCTTTTGTGCTCGTCTTTGGCCGCCATAAAGGCTGCATGAGGTCCGCCGTAACCCATGGGAACACCAAATCGCTGAGTGCAACCCACCACACAATCGGCCCCCATTTCACCCGGAGGGGTGAGCACGGTGAGAGACAGAATATCCGCAATGAAACAGGTTTTCACCTGATGCGCTTTGCACTTATTTACAAATTCGCGGTAATCTTCAATACTGCCTTTGTCATTTGGATATTGCACAACTGCGCCAAAGAATGTGGAATCGGGCTCAAAGGTTTTGTAATCACCAAAAACCAGCTCTACACCAATGGGCTCGGAACGGGTAATGAGAATGTCCTTGGTTTGAGGAAAAATATCGTTATCAACGAAATACCGCAGTCCCTGACCTTTTGGCGCCATTTCCAGAAACATGTGAATGGCTTCAGCAGCAGCGGTTCCTTCATCAAGCAGTGACGCGTTTGCAATCTCCATGCCGGTTAGGTCAATGATCATGGTCTGATAATTCAGCAATGCTTCAAGGCGACCCTGCGCAATTTCCGCCTGATAAGGGGTGTACTGCGTGTACCAGCCCGGATTTTCCATGATGTTGCGGAGAATAACACCGGGTGTATGGGTACCGTAGTAGCCCATTCCAATGTAATTTTTGAATATTTTGTTTTTCGCTGCGGTAGATTTCAGGTTTCTGAGAAACTCGGTTTCTGAAACCGCCGGAGCCACATTCAAATTTTTGGGCAGACGGATTCCTTCGGGTACTGTTTTCTGAATCAATGTTTCCAAATCCGAAACACCAATGGTGGACAACATAGCCTGCAAATCGCCCTGACGAGGGCCAATGTGACGATCTTCGAAGCGTTCTGAATAGCGCGTGTTCAGTTCCATAATTGAGGGACAAAATTAACACATTTCAACGGGTTTGTAATGTGATTTTGCAAGCGGTTTTACAGAAATCAGACGACACCCTCGTCCATGAAACTGTAATACCCCCCCGAAGTGATAATAAGGTGATCAACCAACCCAATTTCCATGAGATTTGCGGCCTGCTTGATTTGTTTGGTAAGGCGAATGTCAGGCTCACTGGGTTTGAGATTGCCGCTGGGATGATTGTGTGCAACAAGAATGGCAGAAGCACAATATTCAATGGCTTTTTTCAATAAGATGCGAATGTCAACCACCGTGGCAGAAATTCCGCCTTCGCTTATTTTTTCTGTGGCCATGATCACATTGCTTTGATTCAGCAGAACCAAATAAAAAACTTCGTTAGGCAGATTTTCCATTTTGCCTCTAAGCCAATCATAAGCGTCCTTGCTGGATTGAATACGGTTTACCTGGGGCTGGGTTTCCCTTTTTCGCGCACCCAGTTCAAGAGCTGACAAAATACTGACCGCCTTGGCTTCACCAATTCCCGGAATTTTACAAAGTTCCTGAACAGATGAACGCGACAGACGATTCAAATCGCCATTGTAATGCTGAAGAATGATTTTGCCTAAATCGACAGCGCTGTGTTCGCGGGTTCCATGACCAATCAAAACGCCTAACAATTCGGCATCGCTGAGTGAACTTTTTCCTTTAAGACGAAATTTTTCTCTGGGCCGGTCGTCTTCCTGCCACATACGGATGGGTAAATTTTGAAACATGTTGATAATTTTTTTAACAAAGTATTGTGCAATTATTTTTCAAAAATACTATATTTGAACTTCGAAACACAAACATCTTTTATCTTGTTAACATTAAAAACGAATCA
>CANHCW010000046.1 GCA_947459165.1 Flavobacteriales bacterium | reverse complement strand
CAGCATAGAAAACATGGCGGTGGAAATTTGGAAACGGTTAAGCGCTGCGCTTCCCGGTGGTGCGGTTTTGAGCAAGATTACGCTGTGGGAAACCCAGAATAATTTTGTGGAGTATTACGGGGAGTAAAAATTCAATCAACCCGCCCTATCGGGTAAAGCCTGTGCGTTTTTTCGTAGTAGGACGAATGCTTGTAAATCCACTCCCACTGTGCCCAGGCGTTGCTTGAAAAGTCTTTGTCCGCATTTCGCTTCTCTTCGAACTGCTTTTTCAGTTTCGCATCATTTTTCAAAATTTCCTCGGCTTTGTCGGCCCACACATAATCGCTAAACCACTCTTTTTGCTGCACAATGGCATCAAAAAAATTCCAGGCAAAATAACTGTCCGGGGCACGGGGCTCAAGCACTGCGGCCAAAAACTTCACATTCGACTGATTGACCGGCACCAGCCAGGCTCCGGTTTTTACCGGAATTGGCAATAGCGTATCGCGGGTTTGAATGCTGTGGTGCAAGTAATGTCCCTCGTACGGCGATTTTGCAGTTTCAAAACCCGTGATGTAGGACATCCGCATCGTCAATGTGGTATCGGTGCTTAACAGTTTGTATTCAATGCCATTCATAGCAAGTCTTTCCCTCACTTCGGCCCAGGCGTAGGGAATCACATAATACCGGGGAATGAGGGCACTGTCGGTGGAATTGAAGTACTTGTAATACTTAATGGGATGAGCCCAAGGGCGGTTTCTGTCGTAATAGAGCCTGGGCAGTCCTGTTACTTCGCTTGTTTTGTAGCCGTGCTCAAAACCCAGAAAAGTAAAAGTATCGAATCGCTTCTCATCCAAACTGTAATTGAGCATTTCCCACTGTGCTTTTTGGGCCGGCCTTCTGTTTCCAATCCACTTTACCCTGCGTGCAAAATCAGCCACTTCCGATTTCAATGGCATGATGGCCAAATTGAATGCATTCAGGAAAGCCAGGGTGGCATCTACCCGTTGATCGAAAGGTTTAAGCATGTGGGTTTCAACCGTAAAGCCCATGCAATGGTGCAGAGCCGCATAACCTGTGGCGTATCTCCCTGTTTCCCAAAAAGCGTGTATTCCGCTATCGGGAATGGCCTTCATCGTTTCCACATAAGGCGAAGTGGGCCAGCCTTTGGATAGTAAATCTCTTTTCAAGGAAGAATCTACCCTGCCAATCATGCGGTTTAAGGGAATCGCGAGCTTTTCAGGACGGGTATGAAAATAGGTGAGCACATACTGGTAATCGGCTCCGTTGCTTGTATGATTGTCGATGAAAAAATCGAATTTGTGTTTTGAAAAGTAGGTTGCAAAGGCGCGGGCGTTGCGGCTGTCGGCTTTAATGAAATCCCGGTTCAGATCGAGGTTGCGGGCATTGCCTCTAAAGCCCTGATTTTCGGGACCGTTCTGATTGGCCCGGGTGCAGCAGCTTTGATTTCGGGTACCATCTACATTGTACTGGCACACCACATGAATATCGATGGATTGCCATTCCTTCAGGCGGTTTTTGTTCATCAACAAATCGCGGCAAAACAGCATGCTGGCATCGGTGCCTTCGGGTTCGCCCGGATGAATGTTATTGTTGATGAGCAGTTTGATTTTATCGGTGGCATTTTCACCATGAATGCGGAACACATAAATGGGGCTGCCATCGTCGGACAGCCCAATGCTTTCAAAACTGCTTATTTTGGGAAACGCTTTTTGCAGATTTTGATACCAGGAAACACATTCATCGTAGGTGGCTGTGCGTTTTTTGCCCGAAAGTTCATAGGGTGTAGGCCATTTTTGAGCCGCCACTGACGATGTAAGCAAAAACAAAAAGGCAAATGAGAGAAATCGATTCATTCTCCTTGCTTATCGAATGCGATCCATTCCTTTAATCAACTCCTCATCGCGGCGAATGGCAGTCCAGGCGAGAAACCCAAAAACGGCGCAGGCTATGGGCCAAACAAGGTGAAACCCCGGATAAGAAGGAATGTTGTTGCGCTGACCGGCGATGTTGTAATAATCGAAAAAGAGAATGGCAAGCAGCACAAATGAAGCAATCACCCCGTAAATGCATATTTTCTTCTGTATTGCAATGTGCTTATACAGAAATACGGCCAACAAAGCACTCACGCCCAAAGCCACGATGAGAATTACATTGAGTAACTTGGGATTGCTCACCCCTACATCGGTGGCATTGTAAGTTGTATTGGAAATAAACTGAACTTCTACACTCACCTTGGCGGGATTATCCTGCTGCCTGAAGGATGCAAAACGGGGATTGAGAAAAAGCATCAGATTGGCTATCAGAAAGATGAGCAGGAGATAAAGGGTTTGAATTCTTTGAATCATAAGGCGAAATTAACTTTTCAAATCATTATTCGGCAAGGGCATGACCAAAATAACATAGATACATGTAGACAATATTGCACATTCCAGTGTATTATTCACTTAAATTCTCATCCAACTTTGTCCTGATACAGCGAACATTAACGGAAGCCACATGAAAAACACTATCTAATTTTCAGTACAATTTCGAAATTCATAGCCTTACTTAATTCGCAATCAATCTAACATATTTATTTTTAATAAATAATTATCTAATATACAATTAAGAATCTAACATGTCCAAATATTTATTGTATTTGGCTTTCAGCGAATTATTAACAAATTGTGAAATGTTTTGACATTGCTGTCATGATTTCTCAAGTTGTTTTGCGACTGTGAGAGCCATCATCATCGCAGTGGCACTTGCTGTTATTGTTCTCAAGAGTTTTTTAGCCGGTGCAATTGTTTATATTTTGTGTGAAATGCTAAATTATATCTTGTTTGGGAAAGCAGCCGGTACTACTGACAAAAATTAATTTTTCAGGTTCGATTTAGTCGAAGCATAACAAATACCGTTCAATATTTTGATGGGCTATTTTGTTGAAATTTATTGTTAAATACGGTGATACCATTGAAATAGGATTGTAAATAGTCTATATTTGGAGTTCATTAAAATCATGAATTCTTGTCTTAGGAAAATAGTTTTCAGCGCACTTTTTACACTAACAGGCTTATTGTCGCTTTGCGGGCAGCAGCCGGTACGAATGAAAACCGGGGACTTGTATTTGAGTTCGCTAACCGACAGTTCCGCAAACGGAATCAAAGCCGAAATGTTAAAGTCCGGCTTGAATTACATTTCACTGTTGCTTCAATTTGAGAGTTTGCCATCAGACGACATGAGAAGAATGATGTCAGCAGAGGGGCTTGATATTTTTGACTACATACCCGAGAACACCTATTATGCAGTTGCTAAGAACGAAGCGGTTTTAGGCAAGTTAAATGAATATAAAGTTGAAAGACTGGCACATTTAAAACCTGAATGGAAAACGGATATGGGCTTTTGGCGTGCCGGTGCTCCCAGCTGGTGTCGCAGTAAAAACGACAGTCAATTCATCTTTGTATCGGTCTTTTACCATGATAAAGCAGGCTTTGAGCATTTGTCAAGGTACATCAACAGCAAAAATTACAAGTTACAGCAAAATCTGCCGGTTTTCAGAAACGCCATTGTTGGTTTACCTGAAAAAGAAATGTCCGAATTGCTCAAATCTGAAGGGTTGCAGTGGGTAGAGCCCATTTCTCCGCCAATTGAGGCGCACAATCTACCCGGAAGAATAAACCACCGATCACTGCCATTGAACAATCCGGGGCCGGGTGCGGGCAAAAATCTTTGGGGAAAAGGCATTGTGATTGGCGAATGGGATGGCGCGGGAGCAGGTTCACATGTAGATTACAATGACCGGGTAATTCTGAAGCAGAAATTTGTAGCGGGTTCAAATGGCAACCATGCCACCCATGTTTGCGGAACCATTACAGGTGGTGGAATTATTGACCCTTTTGCGCAGGGAATGGCCCCGAAGGCTACACTGTTTAGCTGGGATTTTGGAGGAAGTATTGCGTCTGAAATGGACACGGCAGCCTGGCGCGACAGCGTTGTGATGACCAACAATTCATACGGTTACGGTTCAGACCCCTGCCCTACAAGGGGAACATACGACGGTCAAAGCCGGAATATGGATATTCTGGTGAATATGTACCCTTACTTAAGCCATCAGTTCAGCTCGGGAAATTCAAGAAGTGCAAACTGCGCAACCGGAGGTTACAAAACCGTTCAAAGCGGCTATCAGTCTGCTAAAAACAACATCACCGTTGGCGCACTTACATTCGATGATCAAAACAGCAGTTTTCACAGTTATGGACCTGTTAGAGACGGAAGATTAAAGCCGGAAATCTGTGCTGTTGGGGTAAATGTTTATTCCACGATGCCCGGAAATTCATATCAGGGTGGATGGAATGGAACATCCATGTCATGCCCTGGATCAACCGGAACCATTGCCCAAATACATGAAAGGTTTAAGCAGCTGAATTCAGGAAGAAAACCTTTTGCCCATACTCTGAAAGCCATTGTTTGCAATACCGCCGACGACATCGGAAATGCAGGACCTGATTACGCCTTCGGATTTGGCCGTATCAATGCCATCAGTGCGGTGAAGGCTATTGAGGACAAGACTTTCAAAGTTGACAGCGTAAGCAACGGCAATGTAAAAACCGATACTGTTTATGTAAAAGCCGGTACAGGTCGTTTGCAGGTAATGTTGGTGTGGGACGATGTTCCGGCAGCTGTAAGTGCTGCTCCGGCACTGGTTAATGACCTGGATTTGGAAGTGCTTGACAGTCTCGGTAATCTTTACCGCCCCTGGACATTGAACCCAACTTGCCACACATGCCTTCCAACTCGCAGAAGGGATAGTTTGAACAACACAGAACAATTTTACATCGACAATCCCGCTTCAGGAAAATGGGTTATTCGTGTAAGGGGAAAACTTGTTTCGGCGGGCAATGAAGCTTACACTGTAAGCACTCTTCAGATAAACAGATTCGTTCGTGTTGCCTATCCCAACGGGCATGAAAACATGTTGCCTCCTACTTCAAGCAATCCCCAAACCATAACCTGGGATGCGTTCGGAACTACAGGTACTTTTTCAATTGAATACAGTGTGGACAGTGGAACCACATGGACAGGAATAACAAGCGGGCTCAGCAATGCTGCGCGCTTCTTCACCTGGAACAACGCACCATCCACACTCAGTACCCGCAAAGCGTTAATCAGAATTACAAACGGAACTGCGCGGGATGTAAGTGACACCACCTTTCACATTTTCCTCAGGGCTACCCAACCTTCAGCCGTAACCTGCAATCGCCAAATACACCTATTCTGGCCCAGAACCACCGGCGCAACCCGTTACAGGGTTTTTCAAAGCGTGAATAGTTTTATGGAACAGATTGGTATTACCAGCGATACTTTCTTTACGGTATTTAACCTCATTAATGGAAGGCAATACTGGTTTTCTCTGCAGGCCATTGGCAATGACGGACAAACCGGCCCTCGGACAAATGGGGTTGCCTTTACACCCACCGCAACTCCGCTGCCGCCAAGTATCACCGATCATCCGGACACTACGCTGGTGTGCGCCAATGCCAAACTTACTTTAATCAGCGCATCTTCGGGAACTGCACCACTGAGCAGACAATGGCAGTACAGCGCAGACAACGGAAAAACCTGGCAGAATTCAACAGGCGCCAATAAGGATACTCTGACATTTTTGAACTTTCCCTGGTCACAAAAAGACTATTTATACAGGAATCAGTATGTTAATATTTGCCGAAACCTGGTATTCACCAAACCTGCCTTGGTAAGAGTTGACTCGCCTGCAATTTTCAGAAATAAGCTTCCCGACACCACGATGTGCGAAGGCGATTCGCTTAAACTTTCACTCAACATTGGTTTTAATGGTCGCTTGTCTATGCAGTGGCAAAGAAGCATAAACGGCGGGGCAACCTGGAACGATCTTCCCGGCGATACTTTGAATTCACTCAGACGAATTGGGTTGATGTTTGCGGACAATCAGTCTCAGTTCAGAATGGTGGTGAGCAATGTTTGCCATTCCCGCAGACCATCCGACACAGCCATTCTCACCGTGCGTCCACCATTGCAACTCACTGCTCCGCGTGACACCCTGATATGCAAAGGTGCAACAATTACACTTAAAGCAATTGGCAGCGGTGGTGATGTTTCAAAATACAAATATCAATGGGCGGGCTTTGCCCCGGGCAACAGCATTACCGTTGCCCCAACTGCCAAAACCATTTATACCGTTTCGCTGGACGATCAATGTGGATACAAAGATGCATTCGATACAGTGGTTGTGGATGTTAGACAAGGGCTTAGTGCTACCGTTTCAAACGACACCACGATTTGTTTGGGACGGTCGGCTCGTTTATCTGCACAACTTTCAGGTGGCTTTTCACCGACTTACAATTACAGCTGGACACCCGGAAACCTCGTGGGGGCAAGCATTGTGGTAGCGCCCACATCAACCACCACCTACCGGTTGAGGGCTGTTGACGGATGCACTCCCGACAGCATCATCAGAAACATAAAAGTAACTGTGCGGCCGGCGCTTGACCTGCAAATCAGCAAAGACACCCTGATTTGCAATGGAAGAACGGTAAATCTCAAAACTACATCTGCGGGAGGATTGGCTGCAGGTTACACCATAAACTGGAATCAATCATTGGGAACCGGACCTTCGAAAACAGTCAGTCCGTCCACCATTACAATTTATAGAGCCATTTTGACCGACGGCTGCACCGTTAAACCCGATACTGCTTTTGTAACGGTGGATGTCAGGGCTCCACTTCAACTCAGATTAAACAAGGACACCACGATTTGCAAAGGCAGAGCAGTTCAGTTGACGGCATCCATTTCGGGTGGATTAAGCAGCAGCCGGGTTATAAACTGGAATCAGGGGCTGGGAACAGGTCTCACACACAATGTAACTCCCTCCGCATTTACCCAGTACCATGCTGTTTTATCAGATGCTTGCACGGTGAGAAACGACACCCAACGCATCAATATTACTGTAAGACCCGATTTGGATGTAAAGACCAATGCCGATACCACTTTGTGCTTTGGCAATTCAATTACATTAAACAGCTTTTCCACCGGAGGAACAGGCAGTTACGCCTATACCTGGCAGAATACAGCTGCACCCACACCTACTCTTGGAAGTTCATCTTCTTTGAATCTGAGTCCCACGGCTTCTATGAATGTACGGGTGATTATCAGCGATGGTTGCACCGTGAAACCGGATACGGCAGCTGTACAAATCAATTTACTTCCGGATCTTTCCCTTTCAATTGGCCCCGATACTTCAATTTGTGCAGGCACACAAGCTTCTTTAAGAGGAAGAACCAAAGGTGGAAAAGGAAACTACACCTACCGCTGGACTGAGCTTCCCGGAGGAACAACTGTAGGAAACGACTCTAATTTGCTGATTTCACCCTCGGCCACAACTACCTACAATCTTAATGTAGAAGACGGTTGCAGTGCGAACAAACCCTCAAAAAATGTAATAGTCACTGTGGTCAACATGCCGGTGGCTACCCTGTTTACCAATGACTATAGCCTTTGTGATCCGGCAGAATTTTTGGTTAAAAACAACAGCAGCAATGCAGTTCGTTTCAGGTTAAATAATAAAAATTACAGCGGTGCTGACACACTGTTTAAACTGAATACCGGTTTCTATAACCTGGATTTAAGAACATTTAATTCACTCGGCTGCAGCGATACTTCAACCATTTATCTGCAAGTGTTTCCTTCTCCCAAGGCCGGATTCTCAATCAACCCAAATCCCCCAAGGGAAAATGATTTGGTGAATTTTACCGACCTCAGTTCGGGTGCAGATTTCTGGAACTGGTACCTTCCTCACGGCAATTTCAACAGCTCGGCTGTTTTGCCTTGGTTGGCCAAAGATACCGGTGTTCACTACCTACGACAGGTTGTAAGCAACAATTTTGGCTGTTTCGACTCAGCAGACATGACTGTTAAGGTCGGGCCCGGATTTTTCCTTCATATTCCCACCGCGTTCACTCCCGACGAAAACGGAGTTAACGATGTTTGGTTGCCCAAGGTGCATGGCATTCGCAATTACCGACTTCAAATATTCAATCGCTGGGGACAAATGGTTTTCAATACTACCGATCCACAAAAAGGCTGGGATGGTTTGAATGCTTTGCAAGGTCAATACGCTTTCGTGATAAGCGGAATTTCATCTTACGAAGTTAAAATACTTGAGACCGGCAGCTTCACCCTGCTGAGATAACGGCGTTAATCGGCTTCGGAAAGGATAATGCGAAATGTGGTTCGCACATTGGGCTGACTTTCTTTTACAAAGATTTCGCCCTGGTGATAATCCTGAATAATTCGTCTGGCAAGCGACAAACCCAATCCCCAACCTCTTTTTTTCGTGGTATATCCCGGTTTAAAAATGGTTTTAAATCTGTTTCTCGGAATTCCTCGACCGGTATCGCTGATATCAAGAAAAACCTTCCCATTTCTTTTGGAAACTGCATATTCCAGATGGCCTTTGCCTTCCATTGCATCGATGCTGTTTTTGGTTAAATTTTCAATAACCCAATCGAAGAGATTGAGGTTTAGGTTCACCTGCACAGGGCTGCTGCACTCGTTGATTTTAAAATGCACCTCACTGCCTGAACGCGTTTGCATGTAATGTACTGAATTGCGAAGGGCCTCATTCAATTCAGTTATCTTCAATATAGGCTCGGAACCAATTTTGCTAAAGCGTTCCGTAATAATTTGCAGACGCGTAATGTCTTTGCGCATTTCATCAGCGGCATTATCCGGCATCTCTCCCATCTCAATCACATCCACCCAGCCCATTAAACTGCTGATGGGCGTTCCCAGCTGATGAGCCGTTTCCTTGGCCAAACCTACCCAAACCTGATTTTGTTCAGCACGACGACTAAATGAAAATGCGAAGTAGGAAACCAGAATAAATAAAGCCACCACGCCAAGCACTATAAATGGGTAATAGCGCAGTTGCCTTAAAACAGAGCTTTCACCGTAATAAACAGTATGCACTATGCCTTTATCGATGGGAATGGAAATGGCCTCGTTGGTATTTTTAAATTCTTGAAGTTTTTTAGAGAGGTAGTTTTCCGAACCCACCATAGACGAATCTAAATTTATAAACTGGGTAATTTTACCTGTTTCGTTTACCACAATGGCGGGAATGGTGGTGTTGTCCTTTACCAGTTCAAGATAAAAACTCAAATCTCCTTCCACATCCGGATCGCTAAGCATTTTCATGGCTTTGGCCCAGGTTTGTACTTTCTTTTTCTCCTCCTGAGCCACTTTTTGAGACAATCGCTGACTGAAATAAAGCGTAATACCGCCTATAAATACTGCCAGTAACAGGAGTATAATTTTAATGAATCGTTTGATTTCGTAGCTGTTCACTTTACCGGCCTGCCCGCAAGTTAATTGTTCAACCTGTAAAAATGCAATTCAGTTAATGGTCAAAACCTTTTTTGTGCGCTATTTCAAAGCCCTATTGCCCGAAAAAAGGAAATGATACAGGGCTTTTAAATCTCTGCTAATGTCATAATCACGGGCATAGGCAAGGTTAATATCGTCAGCCATTTCAGAATGGGGATAGGCCCAGCCCGGCGACACCGGCCCCGGCTTTAATGCAGGCAACTGCTTATTGGGTGAACCGGAATAACTCACCCAGGTTTTGCGGCCAAGCAACACAGCCGGCAATTCTGCAAGCAAGCGCCTTCCATTTTTCATGAATACAAATACAGGCAATAAAAACAATTGCAGCAGTGAAAGAGACAGGTCCAGAATCCGTTTCTTTCTTCGAACCGCCGATGAGGAAATTTGAAACTTCACATCAATGGTAAACAACTCGCCGGATCCATTGCGGTTGTTGCTGCCAATTACGAACTGACTGTCTTCGGGAACGATTTTAAAATTGATTTGACTATCGGAAAAATCAACCATCACCTTCATTATGGATGCTGACGAAACATCTCTGGAACTGAAAATGACCAAACTAATGCGGTAGATATCCACGATTTCCTCCAGTTGATCATAAGTGCCGGTATAATTTTCGGGTTTAGCCGAATCGGGGGAAACCAGTCCCATAAAATCACAGGCCACATTGCTTTTTGACAACAACCCCTGAATGCGGGCCGCTTCGGCAGGTTGCGCCACTATGATAATTCTCTCGTCGGTTTGCGGAGAAATGACCGCCTTGCCGGTAGTAAACAGGTTGGACAGCATTCGCACCAAAAACGGAGCTACAATACTCCAGCCGCAGCCCAACAACAAAATGGCCCTGCTGAACTGAAAATCCTTTGGTAAAAAGGCATACACTGCAAAAACAAGCAAAGCCCCGGCTGAGGCTCCCCGTCCAATTTTTGAAGAATGAAGGGGTTTATCGTAGCCTCCGCTAAGATAAATACCGAGCATAACCACCAGTACATAAAGCGGAATATGGAAAACAAAGTATTCGGCAGGATAAAAATCCCTTACATATTTGTTGTATTCCTCCCAGTAACGGGCAATGCCGAAGTAACCGGCATACATAAAAGCAAAGTCTGAAATTGGTATAACAGCATTGCCTGCCACTCTCGCACACAATGCAACAAATGCCCTGAGGTAAATGGCAATTTGAATAAAAAAGTTAAACCAACCCGCCGATTTTTGACTGTAATGCTTGCGGGCAAATAACACCATGGCATTGTAAAATACCTTTACATAATTGGCACTGCGCTTTTTGGTGCTTTCGCCTTTGTAATGAATGATGGTTGTATCGGCAAAATAATAGTTCTTGTAACCGGCCTGGGTAATGCGATAACTCAGGTCAATGTCTTCACCATACATGAAGAAACTTTCGTCGAGCAAACCAATTTCATCAAGCACCTTTTTACGAATCATCATAAAGGCGCCACTAAGCACCTCAACTTCGTGATTTTCATTTTCAGGCAGGTACTTTAAATGGTAATGCCCGAATTTTTTTGATTTGGGAAATAGCTTAGACAGCCCTGTCATTTTGTAAAAAGCCACAGCCGGACTGGGTAACCCACGCTTGCTTTCGGGCAAGAATTTTCCTTTGCCATCTATCATTCGCACCCCCAGCGCGCCGCAATCGGGTTTTGAATCCATAAATGACAGGCATTTTTGCAGGGTGTCATCCTGTAAAACCGTATCGGGGTTGAGCAATAACACAAACTCAGCATGGCTTTTGAGTATTGCCTGATTGTTGGCTCTGCTGAAACCCACATTTTCAGTGTTAGCGATAATGTGAACGGACGGAAATTTAGTTTCCACCATGGCTGTGCTCCCATCCACACTGTTGTTGTCAACCACCCAAACTTCTGCTTCTATGCCTTTGCCGGCTCGCATTACGCTGTGCAGTGCCTGCTCAAGAAAGTACTTTACATTGTAATTGACGATGATGATGGAAAGGCGTTTCAGCATATCACATTTTGTATTCTGTGCGGTTTACAATGCTTCTACCAAGTGTGAGTTCGTCGGCATAGGCAATTTCACCGCCTATGGCTATGCCTCGTGAAATGCAAGAAATTTTAACCGGCAAATCGCGAAACTTACGGGCCAGATAATAGGTAGTGGTATCGCCCTCAACGGTGGCGCTGAAGGCCATAATCAGTTCCTTAATTGTTCCTGCAGCCACCCTTTCGGTCAATGATTGAATATTCAGTTCTTCGGGTCCGATGCCGTCCATTGGCGAAATGAGGCCACCGAGAATGTGATAGGTTCCGTGGTACTGAGAAGTTGATTCAATACTCATTTGATCGTTAAAATCTTCAACCACACATACTACAGATGCATCGCGGGATGGATTGGAACATACATTGCACACATTGCTGTCGCTTACATTGCCGCAAACCTTGCACAAATGCAGTTCGGTTTTAAGTTTGAGTACTGCATCAGCCAGGTTGGCCACTTCGGCTTCAGGTCTTTTGAGCAAATGCATAACCATGCGCAGAGCCGAACGCTTGCCTATGCCCGGGAATCCGGATAGGGCTTCCACTGCCTGCTCAACCACTGCCGAGGTAAACTGCATGCTGCGAAGTTAATCCTAAGGAATGAACAACTTGAAGTTCGCTGTCCTCAAAAAAGGCCTTAGATGTTTTTTATTGTGTAATTTCGCTGCGAAAATGCTAATTGAGGTACTGCAAGCCAAAATCCACAATGTGCGGATTACCCAAACGGAACTGAACTATACAGGGAGCATCACCATAGATATGAATTTGGTTGATGCGGCCGGTTTAATTCCGAACCAACGGGTTTTAATTGTGAATAACAACAATGGCGAACGATTTGAAACCTACATTATTGCCGGAGACCGGGGTACCGGCATTATTGGCTTAAATGGTGCAGCGGCAAGAAAAGGGCAGGTTGGTGATGAACTCATCATCATGACCTTTGCTCAGATGACTCCAGAGGAAGCCAAAACACACCAACCCCGCAATATTTTCCCCGACCGAAACAATCATCTTATTTAAGGTGAATAAAAAACAAATTATAAATGTGCTGTTGCTGCTGATTGCGGCAGGCGTTTTCTTATGGTTTGGCATGAATACAGACTGGGTTTCAACCTGGAAATCGGTGAAAAATGCCAATCCGTTTTGGCTTGGGGCCGGTGCCTTTATTATGGTTTTTGCCCATTGGATAAGGGCGTATCGCTGGAATATGCTAACCGAACCCGCAGGTCACCCCCTGAATGTGAGGCGAAGTTTTTATGCCGTTCTTACAGGTTATATGGTAAATGTGGCCACAAGCCGCGGAGGCGAAGTGGTTCGTTGCGCACTTTCGGCCAAAAGTGAAAAAGCACCTCTTGAACTGTTGGTAGGAACAGTGGTTACGGAGAGAATTATTGATATGCTGATGCTGCTTTTGGTTTGTGTGGCAGGACTGATTGTAGAATTTGAACAGATTTACGGATTTTTTGAAAAATATATTTTGAATCCGGTTTCAGCCAAAGTCACACCGCTGAACCTGACCTTGGCAGGGCTCGGTATTTTGCTGTTGGTTTTGGTTTTTACTTGGATGCGCAAGAGAAAAAGAAAACAAACCGATCAAAAGAAATCGGGGATTAAAGCCATATTTGAACGATTTGCCGAAGGGTTGCAATCGGTTTTTAAACTGAAAAACCCAAGTGTTTTTGCGCTGCTATCAATGAGTATCTGGTTTTGTTATTTGCTGGGTGGTTTCTGCATGTTGCAGTCGCTGGATATTACCTCGCACATGGGTTTTGGCAGCGCTATCAGCCTACTCATTTTTAGCGCAGTGGGCATAGCCATTCCCCTGCCGGCGGGTGCCGGAGTATGGGGCACCATGGCATTCGGCTTGCAAATGGTTTACAACATGGAAGCCAAAAACGCCGAAACATTTGGTATTTTTAGTGTAGCGTTTCAGAATTTGTATTGCATCTTTTATGGATCTGTGGCCTATTTGCTTTTGTGGGTTGAAATGCAGAAAAAAGATGCAGCAGACAGCACCGTTAATTGAAGGCGAAAATGACTGCTGACAAAATATGGGTAAGAGCAGAGGCGGCCGAAAAAGCTGAGGCCTTGCGCAAAGCAGGTAAAAAAATCGTTTTTACCAACGGTTGTTTTGATATTTTGCATGCAGGACATGTTGCCTACCTGCAAGAAGCCGCTGCACTCGGCGATATGCTGATTGTGGGTT
>CANHCW010000045.1 GCA_947459165.1 Flavobacteriales bacterium | reverse complement strand
GCACAAAGACGCAATTCAGATATAACGGCCTGGCTGGAATGGTATTTGGAACAAGTACTTGAAGCAGTGAAAGATTTCAGGGTTCTGCAAAAGGAAGTGGTGAATGCCCAGAACCTGGAACAACAGATTTCAAGAAAAGAAATTAAGCCGAGGCAGAAAAAAATTTTACAGCAGATGGGTGAAATGCAACGCAATGCATTCACATCCGGAGAGTGGGCCAAAATTGCCGGCATATCGCAAGACTCCGCAATAAGGGACATTCGACAGCTAATGAACAGCGGATTGATACAAAAAATGAGGTCGGGCGGACGAAGCACCAAGTATCGCATAATGAGATAATTGGGCGAAAAAACTCCCGTTTTGGAGGCCTGTTTTTGTGACATCGCTTTTTTCCATTGAAATGATTGGTATAAAACGCCTGAAAACTTTATTTTTGCCGTTCTTTTAAAAATAGATATGGCTGTTATACAGAAGCTCAGAAACTCAGGATTGGTTGTGATTGTGATCATTGCCGCCCTTGTTTTGTTCGTAATTGGCGACATTCTTTCAGGTTCAAACCGCTTGGGTTTGGGCAATGAAGACCAGGATGTTGTTGGCATCATTGCAGGAAAAAAAATCAGGGAGAAAGATGTTCAGGCAAAGGCAGAGGAAATTTTCAACCAGACTCGCAGAAGGGATCAGACCGGAGAACTGAATGATCCGGACAACCTAAAGATGGCCGTTGAAGCGGCCTGGACAAATGCCTGGGAAGAAATTGTACGCCTGAACACCACAGATAAAGCTGCAGAAGAAGCCGGAATTCAAATTACAGATGAAGACTTTAACGAAATTTTTCTGGGTGAAAATCCCCTGAACGATGTAACCCAGATTGAAGCATTCTGGAAAGATGGAAAATACGACAAGGAAACGCTGAAAAGCATTTGGAAAAGAAACAAAAAAGACCCCACCCAAAGACAATATCTCGAAGATTTCTGGCTGGATGTGAAGCGAAGAGAAAGAGACAACCGATACAACCGCTATGTTTCAAAGGCACACAAAAAGCCAAAGTCACTGCTGAAATATGAGTACATCAGAGCCAACCAAAACTCATCCGGTAAAATTGTTACTCTGAATATCAGCGCGGTTTCAGAAAAAGACATTAAGGTAACTTCCTCGGATCTGGAAAAGTACCTCGAAAATCATAAGGAAGAGTACAAACAAGCTCAAGATGCCCGTGACATCAATTACATGTATCTTGAAATTCGGCCCAGCTCAGAAGACAGTGCTTACTACAAATCAATGGCTGAGACAGCGGCAAAAAGAATGGCCGCCGACACAAAACCCGACACCTCGGGTGCTGATATTATAGGTTTTGTGAGCCGTGGTGCACTGCCCAAGAAAACGCCTGCTGAAGTTTCACAATTATTGTGGCCTGTTAATATAGGTGAAGTTGCTGGTCCTATTTACAAAGACGGGAAGTACAGCGTTTACCAAAAAGTTGACGAGAAAAAGGATACAGCACCCGCAGTGAATGTAGCTCACATTGTTATCAGACCGGGCATGACTCCAAAAGGTGACAATATTAAAGACAGTGCTGAAGCCATGTCAAAAGCCCTTGAACTGGCTGCCAAAGTGAAAGGCGGAGAAGACATTGGCAAGCTGGCCTCTGAATGGAGTGTAGACAAAAACTCGTTCATGAACGGAGGATCTTACGGTTGGATGGGACCTGAAGGGTACAGCAGCGTAGGCCCTGAATACAAGAATTTCTGCCTGAGAGCTAAAAAAGGACAGGTGGAAGTGATAAAGAGTCCCATGGGCATACATGTGATGAAAGCCTTGGACGACCCTGATTACACCCAAGTAAAATACAAGTTTGAATCGTTTGAAATTGCTCCCGGCACAAAAACCGTGAAAGAGGTTGACCTGATGAGCCGCAAATTCAGAAACATGATTACTGACGGAAAACCTCAGAATTTTGAAGCTGCCTGTAATAAACTAGGCGTTTCCATGAAGGTACAGTCCAATGTTACTACGGTTAATAAGAACATCAACGGATTGCAGTCATTGGGTGATGTAAGAATTGTTTACAACTGGTTGTTCGACAAGAAAAGAAAAACCGGCGATGTATCGGATGTTATTGCAACTCCTACCCGCCACATTGTGATTTTGGTTAGCCGCGTGAGAAATGCTGGTTATTCAGAACTGGCCGATGTAAAAGACCTGATCGAACCCTTGGTAAAAAATGAACTGAAAGCCAAAAAGCTGGCAGAAAAATTTGAAAACGCTTTAAAAACAGCCAAAACTCCTGAAGAATTGGCTCAAAAAACAAGCGGTGCCATCATTCCTGTAGATGCCGTAAGGTTTAACATGGGAATGATTCCTCAAATTCAAAATGAGTTTAAAGTAACCGGCGCCATGTTCGGTTGCGCTGAAAAGAAGTTTTCAAAACCAATTATCGGCAACTCAGTGGTGGCGGTAGTTTGGGTAGAAAAACGAGATAAGGTTGATGTTCCTACCTCTGCATTAAACAGCCCCGCCTTCGATATGACCAACCCCGAGATGTTCGGCAGTGCGCTGAAAAGAGCTGCTGAAATTCAGGACTACCGCTACAAATTTGAGTGGAACTGGAGCAAAGAAGAAAATTAAAAATAAAAAGGCCTCCTGAAAAGGGGGCTTTTTTCTGAAAATAGAGCACAATAAAAAACGACATATACGATGACAAGTATCACACACGAACAATCTCTTGATCAGTTTTACAACCAAATAGACTGGGCTTTGGCACATTACAAAAAACATGGACTTCATGAAAATGAATTTAACCATGTTGTAATTGGCGGCCTGGGAGGTTCAGGTATTGGTGGCAGAATAGCCAGACTGGTTGTTTCAGACAGCATGAAGATACCTGTGGAGGTGTATTCAGAATACACACTACCTGCCTATTGTAATGAAAAAACGCTGGTGATTTTGTGTTCATACAGCGGCAATACCGAGGAAACCATTTCCATGTACAATCAGGCCGCCGGGGCGGGCTGCCGAATTGTTTGCCTTGCCAGCGGAGGTAAAGTTGCGCAGCTTGCGGAGCAGAACGGGTTACCTTTTTACCCTGTAGAAACAGGTTATCAACCCCGCATGGCTTTGGGTTACAGCCTTACAACCCTGCTGATGATTCTTGGCGAACTTTCCGGTTTTGACTACCGCACTGCATTAGAAAGGGTTTCAGCGGAGCTGAAGGAAAATCAAAAAATGAAAGATGAGGCCCAGCACATTGTCGAGCATTTTAAAGGTGGTGAAAAAGCCAAATTTGTGGTTGTGTGCGATAATGCCATGGAAGCGGTTGCGGTTCGGTTTTGTCAGCAAATACAGGAGAATGCCAAGGGAGAAGCCTTTGTTACCGTTTTGCCCGAAGCCAACCACAATGTAATTGAGAGTTATTATGGCAAACACGACACCAATTTTGTAATTCTGAATAGCGGTCAAAACGCCAGAAACAATCATCGGTTTGCATTTTTAACTGAATTGCTGAACAGCCACGACAACCGTTGTTACAGTTTAACTGCCGAAACATACACCCTGAATCACATTTTCAAGGTAATTCATATACTTGACTGGGTAAGCATTTACCTCTCGAACATAAAGGGCGAAGACAACATGTTTGTAAACAACATTGCCCGGTTGAAGTCGTTTCTTGACAGCGTGAAGTAAGAAGAAAGTGGCATGAAGGTAACTTTTTTGGGAACAGGCACATCGCAGGGTGTTCCTCCGATTGGTTGCCACAGTCCGGTTTGCCTTAGCGAGAACCCCCGCGACAAACGGTTGCGCTGCAGTGTTCACATTGAAATAAACGGTGTAAGCATTGTTATTGATGCGGGTCCTGACTTTCGTTATCAAATGATACGGGCAGGAATTCGCCGCATTGACGCCTTGCTTATTACCCACGAGCACCGGGATCATACCGCAGGGCTGGACGACATTCGTCCGTTCAACTACATTCAAAACAAACCCATGCAGGTGTATTGCCACGAAAGGGTTTTGAATGCCTTTAAACTTCAGTACGACTATATTTTTTCGAACATTAAATACCCCGGCATCCCTGAAATTGATTTTCACCTGATTGACAAGGAGCCTTTCAGGGTTGCCGGCATTGAGGTTACACCTGTTGAAGTACTTCACTACCGCCTGCCGGTATTGGGTTTCAGAATTGGTGATTTCACCTACATTACCGATGCCAATTACATTCACCCCGCAGAAATGGAAAAGGCACAAGGAAGCAAACACCTGGTTCTGAATGCCTTGAGAAAAGAAAGTCACATTTCGCATTTCACCCTTGCCGAAGCCGTGAACCATGCTAAAATCATTGGAGCCGGGCATACCTGGTTTACCCACATGAGCCATCAGATTGGTTTCCACGACGAGGTGAACGATGAACTGCCGGAAAATATGAAATTGGCCTACGACGGCCTTGTTTTAGAAATTCCTGATTAAGGAATAAAAATAAACCGAGCCATTTCGGTTTCCGTTCCGTCAGCATTGATTGCAAAAACAAAGTAAACCCCGCTGTTGGGCCGGGTTCCATCCAAACGCGTGCCGTTCCAGGTTGCGGTGCCGCCATTGGCTTTGGTTTTGTAAACCAGAAATCCCGCTGCGTCGGTTATGCGCACTTCGGCATCTTTTGCAAGTCCATCGATTGTTATGGGGCCAGAATATCCCGGACGAACGGGATTGGGATAAACCCGAACTTTTCCAAATTTTTGAGACGCCGCAGAAGCGTCACTTCTGTAAGATACAATGCCTTTATCGGTGCCGAAAAATACCTCACCGGACTGATCGAGTTGTCCGATACAGAGAACACGATTATCAGGAAGGGGGCTGTTGTCTGTTCTGTAATTTTTTAGTACGGTTTGCCCGTTTGCATCAACCAAAAAAACGCCGTTGTTGGTGGCAAACCACTTTCTGTTGCCTCCATCTACGCAAATATCGTTGATGCTTTCTTCGCCCAAAAGGTATCCATCTACGCCATTTTGACGAATGATGAGTCGGTCGGCGCTGCCATTTTCAAACACATCTGCAGGGTTGGTGAATACATTCAGACCCTGCGTGGTTCCAATCCACACAAAACCCGAGGAGTCGCATGAAAGTGAAAGAATATCGTTTGTTATGAGACCATTGCGGTTGGTTAAAGTTACCTGCCTGTCGTCGGCCGGGTTTGCCGGAGTTTTGTTGTCGTCGTAAACCAGTATGCCCCCGGCCACAAGTTGAATCCACTTAAAACCATTTTGATCGATAATGAGATTGCCAACATCGGTGGTGGAAAGATTGAATGAAGTCCAGGCGCCGCTGCGGTTCATCATATGCAGAGCCGCACCCGGCGAGCCAAAGTTGGTTACCCAAATATTGCCTTTGGGATCTGAGGCCACTCCTGATACCCTTACCATATTAACAACAGGCGTTGGTTTGAGTGGAGAATTGGTTGCGTCCCAGCGGTTAATGGCATTGATTCCGCTGAATTCGAGCATGCCATTGGTATGGGTTGCCAAATAATTTCTGCGAGTCACCGGGTTGTAGTGAACAAAGGTATAATCGTACAAGCCGGAATTAAAGGATGATGAGGGATTGCTGAGCCATCCCGAAGGTGTAAAAATGTAGAATCCTGCGGGATTGAATGCATTTCCAAAAGTGTTGCTCACCCCACCTGCAGAAGTAAACAGATTGTTCCCCGATTTGGTCATGGCAAATACCGAGTTCCCTGCCGGGCCAGTTGGCTCGTAAGAGTACTCCTGATTGTTTTCACCAATTCGAAGCAAAGAAGGACCAATACCTGTGCAGAACCAGTAAACACCGTTATTGTCAATACAGCCATCAGATAAAATATTGACCTGTGTTCGGGCGAATGTTCCTGCAGTTGTTAATTTAAAAATGCCCCCACCGCGGAAAATATGAAGGCTGTTTCCGTACTGCTGTATGCGACCCGTATTTCTTTTCTGAACTGCAACCAACCGCACATTTCCACTACGGTAGCGATACACCACGCTGTCAGCGGCAAAAAACAGGGAATCGCCAAAGGCACAAAGTCGTGTGCAGTTTTTTCCTGTAAAACAGGGTTTCCAGTTGTTGTAATCGTTCAAATTTACGGTCGATGAATAGCGGGCTCTGATGACTCCATCTGCCGTGCCTGCGAAAATTGAATCACCTACAACGGCAGCGGCGAGTATGGGAATAGCTGTTCCCCCCGGACCAATTGCGGTGTAGCTGTCCCGTATTTCCTCTTTTTTAAGATCCACTTCAAGCAAACCAAAATTGGTACTCACAATTGCCTTTTCTCCGCTAACCGAAACATGCAAAATACTTTTGTCGCCCTGTAACAATTTGGTAGAAAAACCGGTGATTTCAGAAATTTGTTCATCGTTTTTCAGCAGTTCAATCAGGCCGTTTGAATAACCGATTATCAGGGTTTTCAATTCAGGCACATAATTCAGGGTCGTAATACCGATACTTTGAAAACCATCGAGTTTACCCAAAACCTTTACCTCTCCGGTTTTAATCAACACTCTGAAAAAGCCACCGGCTGAAGCAGCATAAATATAGTCACCGGCTGCTTCGCAAATCCTGGCTTCCCTGTAGCTTGCATGAATTCTCCATGTTCCCCCGGCAGGAGCAAGTAAATTTTGACTCACTGCGTTTTGGCAGAAAATGCACAGAATAACGATATTAATTAAGCGTATAGCGAACTTCAAGACCAAAATCTGTTAATGCGGTATAAAACTGGTTTGCAATTTTAGGTGACATGATGGTTTTGTTGTAACGGAAGGCCAGGTTGATCTTATTATTCACCTGATAGGTAACTGCCGGACCGATTCTAACTTGTTTTGTACCTGCTGTGGCCCTATTGTAATCAAGGTCAATTTTTCGGGTAATGGTTACATTGTCGGCTATGGAAACGGTCATGTCAAAACGGAAATCATTGGGCAGGTAAACTTTTCTTCCTTTCTGCCTGAAGGGAAGCGTAATGCCTGTAACCCTGTAGCCGGCCTGAAACTGAAAATCGTTATTGCGCATTTCTGCCACATTGAATTGAGCCGCAAACAACTTCAGCACCCTTGCCCTTTTGTAATCAAATGAAATGGTCCAACCGTTTTTGGTGGCTAAGTTTAAACCAACAAGCGGATAAAAGCCCTCTGAAATGGTTACATCGGCAATTTGTCGCTGCGGTATAAAATCCTCGCCTTTATTGATACTTTGCTCCGGATCGTATCTTAAGTTTTGGGTAAAACTACCAATAGAATAACGCCCGTTGTATCCGTGCCGGATATTGATATTGCTGAAAATTTTGCCGATTGCCTTGATTTTGGTCAACCCGTTATAATTAATAGTCCAGCCGGGAAGCGGAATTTTTGGAAATCCGGAAATGTCGGTACGGCCCGGATCAAGCCCTGCATAAGCAGTATAAAATGCGCCTATCAACACATCCTGATGTTGCTTGCTGTAACCCACCGGATATTTCGTTGCCGAGTCTTCTCCCGGAACCAAAACCCTGTTATCCCTAAACATCAGTCGCTGAGCTACTGTGTAACGGTTGCCCAAAAATTGCTTAAAAACAGCATTGGGTCTGTTTTCGCCGAAAACCTGATCTTTTACAAAATGGGTGCGAATAAAATTACCTGTAATGTTAAAATTACCTGTTTCCGTTAAGCCCTGATCTACCCAACCGAAGCCATCCCAGCGGTAAACACTTTGGGTTCCCCTCATATTGTTTCGGCTCATATCGAGTTGAATACGGAGATTTTTAATGGGTTCAATCGTAACATTCGAAGAGAAAGCCTCATTGGTTCCCTGCCTGAAAAAGTTGCTTTGCCGGGTGTCTTTATTTAAAGCTCCCTGTTCAGACATTCGCTTTCTGATATTTTCTTCCTGCCAACCGAAAACAAAAGGCAGTCCGGGTTGCACATGTTTAAAATTGTGGCCGAAATAATCGGGATTGAAACGGAAGCCGGGCAAATCAGTTGTTTGTTTCAGGCTGTAACTGAAACCCACATTTTTAAACATCATTATGAAATTGCCCACCGCAATTTTCACCGGGTTGGCTTTCTTTTTCTCTTCTTTGCTTTTGTCTATGGCACTCTCGTATTTGGGCTCTTCCGATGTTTCCTTTTTGTCTTTTGGAGCACCTTTTTTCTTCTTGGGCTTTTCCAAATCGCGCAACCAGGGAACTTTTTGATACAAACCCTGAAAATTCAACTGCCCCTGAACATTGATGTCTCTGGCATTTCCAATTTTGTTTCCCAAAGAAGCAAACGCCGGCGGTGCCTGATTCCACTCGTAACTGCCCGTATAATTGATGCTGGTGTTTATCCAGTCGAGTATTCTGAACTTAGAAAAAGGCAGGGTGTAATTGGCATTCACACTTTGGTTAAAGCGGGTCATTCTGCCCAAGGTTTTGAATTCATTTCTCACCAACTCCCTTTTTCCCGGCGTATCCAAACTGCCAAAAGGTTCTTCAATGCGGGCATTTGCCGTTGCATTGTAATTTATATTTAGGGAAGTAAACACCGGTAACGACAAATTGTACACACGGCCCAAAGTGAAATTTTTATCATATAAACGGGGATTTACCTGCCTGAAATTGTTGTTGTTACGCGCCTGCATTTCGCTGTAAAAACGATTGAGCTGCATTTGAGCACTGAAGCTTGCGGGCAATAAATTGAAATTAAAATCGCGCAACGGTGTCAGCCAGCGGGCCTTCAATTTCTTAAACGGTCTGATATACTTGGTTGGAATGGTATATGCGTAGCCCAACGCAGCCTGCGTGGTTTCTGCAAAATACTCTTCAATCTGCTGATTGCGGCGGTAATTACGCTGGAAACTATAGGTGCTGTTAAAATTGGATAAACTCCATGGCATGGGTCTTTTCCCCGGCCTGGCCGATACCCTGATGTTGTTAAAATTTAAACTGTAAAGCGATGAAAAATCTTCAGCCGCCTTGCGAATAATCTCCCTTTGTCTGGAATCGAGGATACCGTTTAGGTAGGTCATCATTTCCAAATCGGGATTAAGCGGATAAAATTTGGGGCGAATGTAATTTTCAGAGTAGCCGATGTACATGGGTATATTCACCCCTGCTTTTTTCGGGAAAAACTTGCCCAGTTCTAGGTTGCTAGCCACATCATAATTCATGTTGGTGCTCAGCGACCTGTCGTTCAGTTTTTTATCTACATCGCCAAAGCCAATGGTGCGAATACTTCCGGCCATGTTCAGCGTTCCAAAATCAGCAAGCGTGGTTTGAACATTGGCCAATGCGGCCCATCCCCCTTTGTTGGCGATGTTTTTTACCCTCAGTTCATTTACCCAAACTTCAAAACACTGTGGAGCCTCGGTGTTGTTTTTAATTCCAATCATCACCACCCTGATGTTGCCAACATCGGGAAGGCCAAGCACTGTAATTTTTCCTTTGGTTACGGGACGGATAAATGGAGCAGTCATTGGCCAGGCGCTGTTCTGCCGGTCAATTTTGAGCTGGTACAAAGACGACAAATCCAGATCAATGAAGTTCTCATCGGGCCAAACAAGGTTAGCTACGCCCGGGGTATTTTTGTTCACTATTCCTCTGGTTAATTTCAGGGGAATTTCATACTCATAATAATTGTTTGTTAAATCTGTGCCGAAACGAATGAATGCAGATACATCCCCATCCTGCAGCGATGGATTGTTGGGTGCTTCTGCATGCACATAAAGTTGCATATTCTTGTAGTTTCGAATGTCGAACTGAGTGGTTTTAAATGCACCTCTCGCATCGCGGGGAAGCATGTTGCAAGTGCTCAGCGATAAGGCCTGCTCGTTTTCAAGCACAGTTCCCAAACTAGCCATATTCTGAACGCGCACTACACCCGGAGGAGTAACATAAGTAATGGGTGACCTTTGTCCGTTTTCTTCCAGATTTACCGTAGAAACAACAAACTTGGTATTGTCATTCGGATCGGCGGGAACTACAATTCCCGGGGTTTTCAGCGAATTGGTATAACGCCTCCAGTCTGCCCGAACCATATTGATATAGGCCAGTCTGACAATGGCACTGTCATTAAATCCTGTCATGAACATGCGCATAAATCGAATGCTCTTAAAATCGCTGATGTTTCCCACAGCTTTTTCAAACTGCCGAATGGGAATTTTGAACTGATACCAGTTTATTTCTTCTTCTTTTCCATTGCGCAGCTTTACTTTTTTGCGAACTATATCAGCCACATAGTTTTTGCCAATCTGCAAATCGGCCGCACTAATTTTGATGCGATACTGATAATAATCCTCGCTTTGATTCATGGTGAAGTCGCGGTTGATGTCCTCATCATTCGGCGTTGAAGTTGATGACTTGGGCATGCCCGAATACTTTGTAACTGTATACCTGTCGGTATTTGAATTTCCCTCTAACCCCTGAAACTTGCTATAACGGCCAATGATATCTGCATCCCTGATTTGGTATTCATCTTCCAGGTAGTGTTTAAAATTGTCATTGGCCGGATCATTCAAAGCATTCTGATAAATAGCTGAATTGGTGCCATAAGTCGCCTCCAGTTTACTTAAATAAAGGTCTTTAAAATGTTGTCTTTCCTGTTCATCATCCATGCCGTCCAAACCTGCATCCTGGGTTTTCAGCACTGCCGGATCATTGTTGAAGGCAAAGTTAATTTGAGGAACCGAGGGAACAATTGCAAATACAGTGGTATCCGTATTGGAATAGTCTCCGGTGGTAGGGCGACCGTTTTCAAACGATTTTCTGCGGTCGGGCAATATGTCTTCCGAAACACTGCCCAGGTTGATGTAAAAATCACCTTTCAAACCCGCATTGCGAATAAGTGGATCCATCATCCACAATTCCATATAATCGATGTTGGCGGCTTCAAAATCATTTTGATCCACACGACGCATAATGCCGGCCCAACTTTTTTCAGGCTGAAGCATTTTACCGTTGGCATCAATTTGCAGGGGATTGCTGTTGAAGTTATACTGACCGCGTTGCGTAGGCCTGAAAACCATGTCAAGGGTTGGCAGAATCGTGGGGGTACCCTGTGGAAACTGTCTTTGGGGGAAGACTTCCCGCTGATCAACTTGCCTCATGTAAGGATCACTCAACACTTCATCCACCCGTTTCTGAATGTTATCCGGCATATCCAGATCGCGGTAAAACAGCGGATCAATGGTATAAAACGACAAGTTGGCATGCCGGTCCATCCAACGGAGTTTTGCCGAATCGGAGGTTTCCGGGAACAGATTGAGTTGTTTTTGTGGAATGCTGGCAACCGTCCAGTTGGTAATCATTTTGAAATCGTTGGGCAATTCTGCGTTTTCAAAATCTTCCAGATTGGAAACGCCCCTTTGTCCACCCTGCGATTTGTGATTGTGGGGTATAATTTTCGCAAACTCTGCATAAGCGGTGATGTTGCTTATTTCCTTGGTTTCCAGAAAGGGCAACCGGTCAATCATTTTGGTAATAAACCTTGATTTGTTGCTGTACGCAAGGTCAGCACCAAAAATGGTATTCAGCAGCGGTTCTTCGTTGAAGTTGGTTTTGGTGGTGAGTGGCCTTTCATACATGTGCAGGGCTGTTCCGCCCACAAGCAGGTGCTTATTGAATTTGTGCTCAATTCTACCACCCACCAGGGTTTTTTGCTGAATGTTAAAGAAACTTTGACCGTCTGCGCTGGCGCGAATTTCAGCTCCCCCTTGCAACAAGCCGCTGTTGATGATTCGAACACGACCTAGCGCATAATCTACCTCATAATCCATTCCCTCCTGCAAGGGTCTTCCATTTGCGGTAACCCTAACCGAACCCTTTTGAAGATTGGTTGTACCCAAATACAATTCAGCACCATTCGGACTTTTAAAACTGCCTGTCAGAAAGAATTTATTGTGCTTAACATCCTGCTGCGCCAGCCACTTGGTGCTATCATATAGGGCATCGAAGCAGTAATAATCTGCCAGATCGTTTCTTCCGGCAAATTTGGTGCGCATAAAATCGCCGAAAGGTTGGGTAACAGGGAAAATTATTCGGGCGTACTGGGTTTGAATGGTGAGGCCTTCAATGGCGTCGAAAACGCCGTCCGGCTTGGCTTCCTGCTGCCGATTTAGTTTATCCAGGCCTAAAATTCGAATGAGGGGATTACCGCCTGCAAATGCGGGTGCCCCTTCACGAATGGGAAGATAATTATAATCGGCTCCACTCGTATCATCGGCATAAATAACATTGAGTTTAAAATCTTCCAGCGACAGGCTGTATGTATTGAGGGTATAAATGTTCTTCATCATCAGGTCCCACATGGGCAGACGAGTTCTGATGGTATTGCCCTTCAACATTTTCAGGTACAACATTCTCTGATCACCGGGAGGAACATCGCGGCTGAATTCACCAACTGTATAAACTTTACCGTTATAGGTGTATTCAAAGGCTACCGCCAGAATTTCGTCGTTATTCAGAGGCTGATTCAGCGAAATGTAGCCAAGCTGGGCATTCAGCGTAAATTCATTGGCAGTCAGTTGCCTGGCATTATTCAGAATGTCGAAGTCGACTGTTTGTTCGAAGGATGGAAACAGGGAAAACAGCTTGTCCACAGAGGTTCCGTTTCGGCGAACCTGCTGATCGTTGGAGATGGCATTGAACAGGCTGTTGGAAGCATTGTCTGCTGCCGGGTCTGTTGAGTTTCCCAAAAAAGAACGATACGGATTGGATTCTCCCAAGTCGTGAAAAACCAAAACATCGCGGGGTGTTTCAACATTTGCATTTCTGTTGGTTATCCAGGCTTCAACCCGGTTAATCACTACACCACTTGCCACAATGGGCAGGTTTTCCAAAGCAGCATCGTAGTTCTGTCTGAAAAACTGAGCAAGGAAGAAGTGTCGGTTCTGATCGTAATTGTCGGCAGTAATTCGAAACTCATTTAACTGGGCTCCACCCTGCAAAACAGTTTCGGTGCTTTGTCCCTTGTTTTGAGAAAACACCGATTTAATGGTGGTTTTACCAAATTGTGTGGTGGTACTAAAACCAAACAGGTTGTTAACCGGCTTGATTAATTGGGTGGGCAAATTGAGGCTTACATTTCCCACCTGCACATCTTTCAAGATGCCATCGGGCTTTCCTTTCCAACCCAAATTGGTTTGATTGTCGAATTCAAACGCTGCCTCGGTATTGTAGTTAATTCCCAATTTTACATACTGCCCGATTGATCCATTGGCACTAATTTGAAGCTGCTGATCAAAAACGGGCACAAAATATCGCTGCTGTCTTTTGCTGAATGCCGGATTTCGATTCACATTGATGTTGCCACCAAGTCGAATCATAGCCGATCCATTCAATTGAAAATCTACAGCCCCTTCGCCGAAAATTTTACTGATGGCAGGGTTGGTCAATTCCGTTCTGATGTACTCGTTGATACTGCCTTTACCCGCACTACCTACATTGTAACTGCTATTTTGTGATTTCTCTCTGAAATACTCTTCCCGGTTCTGCTTGTTCTGATTTTTAAAATAATCCGATACCGAAGCCGATTTGCCCGTAGGAAAAGTCATTCCTCCAATGGACTTAAATTCTTCGTAAAGATTGGTTTTCGGATTGTATTTCCAGGTCGTGCCAACCGGATTTTGAAGATCGATGTTGTTGGAAGGCTTTTTCGATTCCCAGTTTTTGGGTGGGGTAATTTTGTACTTTAGCTTGGAAGAATCAGGGCCCGAACCCTGCCCACTCAGCGCCGATGGTGACACACCCAACGCGAGGAACAGTGTCCATACCGATATCAGTACTGCAACATTCCCGAAACTCAGCCGGTTCTTCGAATTCATTTTCAAACAGGGATAGTAAACGGGTAAAAGTTC
>CANHCW010000044.1 GCA_947459165.1 Flavobacteriales bacterium | reverse complement strand
GCGCCCATATTGTATGCAATGCCTTATTCAACACTCGCAGAAGCTATTGCCATGCAGAATGATGTGAAGCAGGGTTTAAGCAGTGCCATTTTTACCATGGATTTGCAGGAAGCAGAAACCTTTTTAAGTTTTGCCGGCAGCGATTGCGGTATTGCCAATGTAAACATAGGCACAAGTGGAGCTGAAATTGGCGGTGCGTTTGGTGGTGAAAAAGAAACCGGCGGGGGTAGGGAAAGCGGAAGCGACAGCTGGAAAAGTTACATGCGCAGGCAAACGAATACCGTGAATTACAGTGGTAAAATGCCATTGGCTCAGGGTATTAAGTTTGATATTTAAGCGCGGCCAATTCGTTTCTCCGCTTCTTCGTACTCGAACATTACTTTCTAGTTGACCAACTGTTGAGGATGAACCCCGCAGCCCCGGTTTTTTAAAACTGCTGTCCGATAAAGAAGTGGATTTGGCTGGCTTGATTGGCATTTCTTACCTGCCTGTAATCGAAACCATAAGCCCAGTCAAGACCTATGAGTCCGAACATGGGCATAAACAAACGCACTCCCACCCCGGCAGCCCGTTTCAACTGAAATGGATTGTATGAAGAAATGTTTTTCCAGGCATCGCCTGCCTCAAGAAATGCCAGGCAATACACGGTGGCTGTTTGTCCTGTGGTGATGGCGTACCGCAGTTCAGTGGTGAACTTGTTGTAAATTGGTGCACCGGCTTCAGTTCCCATGGCATTGGCAGAAATGGTATAATTGTCGTACCCGCGCTGGCTGATGATTTCGGTTGCAGCGATGTTAAAACCGAAAATACCGGCACCGCCCACCTGAAAGCGTTCGAAGAAGGTGGTTCCCATTCTTTTATTGTAATAGCCCAAAAATCCGAAGCGCGCTTTGGTCATCAGCACCAGCTTTTTAGCCACTGGGGTATACCATTCAAAATCAAGCTTCCATTTGTAGAATTCGGCCAGTCTGTATTTCTGGGCAGCGGGCAAGCTCGGAATATCGCGTTTGCTAAGCAGTGAGAAAGGCGGTGTGCCTTGTGCAGACAGGGTTAAGGTACTTCCGGAAGTAGGGAAAATGGGGTCACTCACACTGCTTCTGGTTAAAACAAGCTGCAGTGAGGGGTTGTATGAAATGCCATTGAAACCGGTTGGAAATCCATAAAAACCACCGTCGATATTTTGCACTTTGTATTGCTGAAAGCTGAATACATACTGCAAACTGAAAAAGTCATCCGGCCAGCGCAGTCTTTTTCCCAACATAACACTCATGCCCGTGTTGAAAAACACCCTCCTGTCCGGGTCGTCGCGCTGTTTAAAATCAAAAGCATTTACAGTGCGGAAGACACTAACCGACATGGAGTTGGGCTTTTTTCCGCCAAACCAGGGTTCAGTAAAACTGAAGGTGTAACCCTGATAATTGGAACCGTTACTTTGGGCTCGCAATGACAGTTTTTGTGCATCGCCGGATGGCACAGGATTCCATTTTTCAGGTTTAAACAATTGCCGTGTACTGAAGTTATTGAGTACAATGCCCGCCGTACCAATCAGTGTAGCCCTGTTTGAAAAAGCGTTACCGCCCCACCCGCCGGAGAGTTCTATCTGGTCAGATGGCTTTTCTGCAATCTTATATTCAATGTCTACGGTTCCGTCGGCCGGATTGGGTTTGGGATTTACATTGAGTTGTTGCGGATCGAATATTCCCAATGCGGCCAGATCCCTCATGGTACGCTGAATTTCACCCCGAGAAAAAATATCACCGGGTTTGGTCCTGATTTCCCTAAGAATGACGCGGTCTGTGGTTTTGGTATTACCAATCCAGCTAACCCGGCCTACTTTCGCCTGCGACCCTTCATTCATGCGAATTTCCATGTCAATACTGTCGTTGAAAACGCCGGTTTCCACAGGTGTCATCTGAAAGAAAAGATAACCGTCATCCATGTACAGACTTTGAATATCGGCACCGCTGCTGCTGCTAATCAGACCGAGGCGTTCATCCAGCAAAGTTTGGTTGAAAACACTTCCTTTTTTTATGCCCAGCAAGGTGTCCAATACCCCATTGCTGTATTTTAAATTTCCTTTCCAGGTAATGTTTCTCCAGTAATAGCGGTTACCTTCATAAAGTGAAACATGCACATTCACTCTTTTGGGATTGATGAGGTGCACGCTGTCAGTCACGATTCGCGCATCCCTGAAACCGGAGCTGAGGTACTTGTTGATGATATTGCCTTTTTCTTCATCAAATTTGGTTTGAATATATTTTGAAGAAGCGAAAATGTTCAGTTTGTGATAGCGTCTTTTCAGTTTTTTAATGGATGCCCGCAGTTCTTTATCAGTAAGTTGGGAATTGCCGCTAAAAACAAAATCATACACCTTTACTTTTGGCCCTTTATTGATAATGATGTCGAAATTTTCAAAGCCGGAAAGTTGCTTTTTGGTTTTTTCATCGAAGGCGGGTGTTCTTACAAACTCAACACTCACATTGTAGTAGCCCTTATCCTGGAAATAACTGATGATTTTGTTTCGGGTTTTATTCAGGAGGTTGGGAGTAATGTACATACCCCGTTTCAGGCCGGTTTCTTCGTGCAGGGTTTTGCCTTGCGAATTGCTTAAACCTGGAAAGCGATGTCCGTAAAGCCTTAGTTGATCTTTCACAACAAAATTGAGAGAAGCATAGCGAATTCCGTTTTCTGTATTCACTTTCATGTACAGCTGAATATCGCTGTAATAGTTTAGTTGCCACAGGTTGTCTATGGCTTTGGAAATGTCATTACCGGGTATGCGAATTTTCTGACCGATGCTCAAACCTGAATACACCACTACCAGTGCCTTTTGAATGGGTTTGTTGTCGGCTTCTTCAGCCTGTATATTTTTGATTACATACTCCTGTGGTTCGTCGAAATTGTACTTGTAATAATCAAAATAGCCTTCTATATTCTGGGCTTTCACAACGCCCGTTGCTGCGGTGAAAATTAGAAAAACAAGGAAATAACGGAACTTCATCATGAATGAATGAGTTGCTCGCTGGTTTTGCCAAATCTTCTTTCCCGTTTTTGGTAATCGATAATGGCATTGTAAAAGTCATCGGTTTCAAAATCGGGCCAAAGTACCGGTGTGATGTGAATTTCACTGTAAGCAATTTCCCATAGCAGGAAATTGGAAATTCGGTATTCGCCGCTGGTACGAATCAGCAAATCTGGGTCGGGATAGGCGGCGGTGCTGAGGTTTTTTCTGATGTCTTTTTCTGTAATGTTTTCAGGTTCAATGTTTCCGCTGCAGGCTTCAGTGGCCAGATTCCGCATGGCCCGGGTTAAATCCCATCTTGCGCTGTAGTTCAGTGCCAATACCAGAGTCATTCTGTTGTTGTTTCTGGTAGTATTGATGGTTTCCTTCAGGGTTTTGTTACAATTTCCGGGTAAATTTTCTAAATCACCAATGGCCTCCAGTTTAATGCTATTCTCCATCAGCGAGGGCGTTTCTTTGCGAATGCTGTCCACCAGCAGTTCCATCAGGGCATTCACTTCGGCTTGGGGTCTGCTCCAGTTTTCAGTTGAAAAAGCGTAAAGTGTCAGGTATTTTACACCCAGTTCGGCTGCGGTTTCTACCACATTTTTAACGGTTCTTACACCTTGCCTGTGACCGAAGATGCGGATATGGCCCAGCTTTTTTGCCCAACGGCCATTGCCATCCATAATTATGGCAATATGGTTTGGGATTTTAGCCTGATCAATCTTATTTAACAATTCGGTTTCCGCCACAAGTTAAAAATCACCTGCAAATTAAGGGTGTAAATCGATAAGATGCCGTAAATCCGATGAAATAGTACCAATCTTTGAGGTGAGTGTCTCCTCGCATCGTTCCGGCGGGCAGTGGCTGATTGCCTAAAAGCACTTCGGGATGGCTGTATTCAGCTGTTCCCAGTCCTCTGCTGTCGACCAAAGCCTTGTAGTCGGGATAAACTCCCGAAACATCATCAAGATAATCGGTGAAGGTTTTGCGCCAGCAACCCTCCAAACTTACAATCCATACACCCCTATTTTTCTGTGGCTTAAGCATTTTTTTCAATCCAAAACCAATGGGAATGGCGGGTTGAAGTCTGCTGTATGGTTTTTTCTGATTTTCAGTCCTTAATCCTCTCAATCGAATATCTTCATTTTCAAGGCGAGTGGGATCAAACACAAAAGCCGTCAAACCCGAATAGAAATAGGGAGTCCAGTACAGGTCGTTCACATTGGTGCCAAAGGGCTGAAAATTGAACTCGAAGGTGCTGCTGATATCCCAAATATCGGTTTGAAAAGACAAATTGCGATTGCCGTAACCAGCAACCCCTTTATCAGTGCCCGCTGCTCCCATAAACTGAAGCTGATTGCGCCAGCAGAAGTAACTGCTTAAATTGTATTTGTAAAATGCACCCAGTCCGGCTCGGGTATTTTCAAAATTGAAACCATGAGATAAATCGCCGTGGTAATTCGATCCACCTGCAATAATGCCAACTTCATGGCGGCCACTGAAATATTTTTGAGAAAAAAGGTTGTTTTCAACCGCTAACAAAGCGGTAAGGAGCAGCAGTTTGCTAATAACTGATTTAGAACTGGAAGCACACTGTTTTACCACCTGTAATTTTTCTTGTAATGGTAAAGTTCATGAACATGTACCAGTCTTTCTGACCGGGATTTCCTCTACCGACACCATTGTCGAAAGGAGCATAACCCAGTTCCGGCCCGCGGTCTTTGAGTGCTGCCGCCAGCAATCCACTGTTTCCTCCAACAATCTGGGCATCAACATAATCTTTGCTCACATCATCCAGGTAATCGGTAAAGGTTTTGCGCATGCCGAATTCAATTCCCCAGGCCCAAACATCATCCCATTGTCTTTTGAAACCCATACCTATTGGAATACTGATTTGGGTTAGAGGGTATCGTCTGCGGTCGTTATATTTGGTTGTTTCCTGCCCTTCGGTTCCCAAAGTTTGCAACTCAATCCACTGACCGTCGTATTTCTGCAATTCTGCAGGGTGCAGCGCCACCCCGTTTGGATCGGTGGGCATGTAATTAAATTTGGTTTTGGGATTGAACTTATAAACGCCTACTCCCGCAAACAAATAGGGAGACATGGGAGTGCCGTTCTGTGTTTCTTCAAATCCCAGTAAATTCCATTCAAAACAACCGCTGAATTCAACTACATTGCTGCGAAAGTTCAGGTTGCGCTGTTTGCGATACACATCCACATCAGCATAGTTCTTGTCATCGGCGCTAATTTGTCCAAAAAGGGCATTGCCCCTTAGAGTTAAAAAATCGGAAACATTGAAACGACAGATGAGCCCCCCCATGGGTTTGGTTTCATTGAAGGCAACGGATTTTGCCAGATCACCCATGTAATTGGATGCTCCGGCAGTAATGCCAAATTCAATGGGCTTGCCCCGAAACAACTTCTTCTTCTGGGCCGACACTTGCAAAATCGGGGCTGTGATTATGCACAACGCAAGAATTTTAATGGTTCTCATGGTCGCGTATAAATGGCAAATATAGTGATTTTCAACAATTCTTGTCCTTTTATTGATTGTAAACTGAATATACAAGGATTATAACGCTGCGAACTTCTGTTTGTTGCCTTGTGGTGACTGTATTTGTCAGGATGTTTGATTTTCCTCCACCAAAAAATACACGCCCATGGTGAAAAAATCCCTAAGTCGCGGAATGGCGGCAATTACAGCCGACTGTTTTCTGGGTTTGATACCAAATTTATACTCGTATATGGGGTTGAACAGGTAGAACCGACGGGCTTTTTCCTGAAAACCAGATTTTTTTACCACACGAAGAAAACGCTGAATGGATATGCCTGTGCTTTTTACATCGAGCATGCCTTCAATACTGAGTTTGGGGGTACCCAAAAGTTTAAGAACTGCCGGATACAGCGGACCTGGAAGCAGATGATACCAAGGCAGTCTTGAAGCCAATTTGCCAGGCAAAACCTGCTGATGACCACCGTAGGGCATGTTCCAAGGAGGAAAGGCGAAAAAAATGGTTCCTCCGGATTTCAAAAAGCGGTGCAACTGGGGCATGAATTTTTCCTGATTGGGTATGTGTTCAATTACATCTTTCAGAATAATCAAGTCAAACCTGCTGCCTATGTCTTTTTCGGCATCTACTTCATAAATGTCGCGGTTCAGAAATTGTACTTTTCCGGTTTTCAGTTCTTCGGCCATAAACTGCCTTGCAAAATTGAGCCGTGACTCTTCCAGCTCAATTCCAAATGTATTGCAGCCCTGATCAGCAAAAGCTTTGAGTACACCTGCTTCTCCACACCCTATTTCGAGCACACTCATTCCATCTTTCCAAGCACCCTGTTCTTTGATGAAAGGAATGATGTGACCTTCTGTAACCTTTCGGGTCATATCGAAGTAGTAAGATTTATCGCCGTGGAATTCGTACATGCGATTGCAAAGAAAAACAATATTTAAAACCTTTGTTCGCTATCCGTTAAACCTTGTTACATAAATTGCATCCAATTACCAGAAATCATAATAATGGCAACCAGATTAATTTTACTGTTTACACTTACTCTGTTCACAGGCCTGAGCAAAGCCCAAAGCACATACTATCCGCCCATTAGCCAAGCTGCTTTTTGGGATACCGTTTCTCCAAAAAACTTGGGATGGTGCACCGACAGCATTGAACCGCTGTATCGCTATTTGCAGAATACGAACTCAAAGGCATTTATTGTGCTGGTGGATGGAAAAATTGCCCTGGAAAAATATTTTGGAAAATTTACCCAAGACAGCATTTGGTACTGGGCATCGGCGGGAAAAACCCTAACTGCTTTTTTGGTAGGCAAGGCGCAGGAAGAAGGCAAATTGAAACTCGGCGACCGCACTTCAGATTATCTCGGCGTCGGCTGGAGCAGTCTGAGCACAACTCAGGAAAATGCCATTACAGTCAGAAACCAAATTACCATGACATCGGGCCTTGATGATGGCGTTTCTGATAAAGATTGCACCGACAAACCCTGCCTTGTGTACAAAGCCGATGCGGGCACCCGCTGGGCTTACCACAATGCCCCCTACACTTTGCTCGACAAAGTGATTGAAACGGCAACCGGTTCCAATATGAATACCTACACCCAGCAGAAATTGTCTACCAAAACAGGCATCAACGGACTGTGGTTTAAATCGGGGTACAACAATGTATTTGCGAGCAAAGCCCGAAATTTTGCCCGTTGGGGATTGCTTGCCCAAAACGGATTCAAATGGAATGGTACACCCCTTGTGGATAGCGCTTTTGCCAGTCAATTGGTTAATACCTCACAAAACCTGAATTTAAGTTATGGTTACCTGTGGTGGCTGAACGGAAAAACCTCGTTCATGGTTCCAACCCTGCAAACTGTTTATCCCGGCAGCATGTTACCCAAAGCCCCCAAAGATTGTTTTTCTGCGATTGGAAGAAATGCCCAGATTGCGAGCATTTCACCATCAAAAAAAATTGTATGGGTGCGCATGGGTGATGCTCCCGGCGGTGTTTTGGACGATGTGCCATTTTTGCTTGCCGATAAGGTGTGGGCGTATTTGAACGATTTGATGTGCAACAAAACCGGCACGGAAAATTCCGCACGCACAACAGCCGGAATTTATCCGAATCCGGTGGGTGAAAGCCTTTTTATAATCCGCAGTGGAACCTATCATGTTTGCGATGTTAGCGGCCGGTTGGTAAAAATGGTCAATGCAAGAAACGGTGAATCTGTGAGCACCGCCGATTTAAAACCGGGCACTTATTTATTGATAAATGAGTTGGGTCAGGCGCAGCGTTTTGTAAAACAGCCCTGAACGACGAAACTATCAGCTTATAACTGTTTTTGAATGGTTTGTTTCAGGGCGTCCGCTTCCAAATAGCCGCTTTGTCTCCAAAGTTGCTTGCCCTTTTTGTACAAAAACAGATAAGGAACATTGTCTAAGCCCAATTGCTTAACCAATGCCGGATTGTCGTCGTAATTGATTTTTATAACTTTGAGTTTACCGGCATATTCCGTTTCAATACCCGGCATGTAAGCCGTTATTTTTTTACATGGGGCGCACCATTTGGCCCAAAAATCGACCAGCACCAAAGTGTCTTTTGCTGCATCAACCATTGCCTGAAAAGCATCCATCTTTATTCCTTTGCTGCTGTTGCCCTGAGGCGTTACCACAGCCCGGTTTTCGTAGGTCCAGCGGCTCATTCCCCCTTCCATGTTGTACACTGCAGGAAATCTCATGTCTTTAAGCTGATCAGCTGCTCTGGAGCTGCGCCCACCTGCCAGGCAATACACAAAAACAGGCAGTGCGGTGTCGAGCCGGGCAATGTTTTGGTTGAAATCGGCGTTGTTGATGTCCATATTTACAGCTCCGTCGAGATGTCCTTGCTTGAATTCTTCAGCCGTTCTTACATCAAGAACAATTCTTGACGGTGTGGACTTCAATTTTTCCTCGAAATCAGCGGTTTTGAGGTTCTGAACTTGGGTGATACCTATAGTGGAATCGGCAGATTTTTGCGAACAAGCAGCCATGCAAATGCCGGCACTAATGAGCAACAGAGAGAAATGTAATTTCATGAACGCACAAATTTCGTAAAAATTGCATCGTTAACCGGTGATATTTGTCATTTTTATTCTGAACTGAACATTAGCTAAAGAACTTTGTTTTTGAAACAATGACAAAGCCCGAAATACACACGCTTGGAGAGCTAAAAAAGTCGGGTTACCGACCCAAAAGCATCCGGCACGAAATCCGCAGCAACCTACTCGGTGCGCTGAAGGACAACACATCTGTTTTTCCGGGGATTTTGGGCTACGAGCACACCGTAATTCCCGATGTGGAAAGGGCATTGCTTGCGGGGCACAACATCAATTTTCTGGGCTTGCGCGGTCAGGCAAAAACCCGTTTGGCCAGGCAAATGGTGAATTTACTGGATGAATGGATTCCTGTTATTGACGGATCGGAACTGAACGAAGATCCCTTGAACCCCATTTCGAGGCAGGCTAAACAGATACTGATTGAAAAGGGCGATGAAACTCCGGTAAACTGGATGCACAGAAGCAGCCGCTATGCAGAAAAACTCGCCACTCCTGATGTAACCGTGGCCGATTTGATTGGAGATGTGGATCCGATTAAAGCGGCAAACCTGAGAATAAGCTACAGCGATGAAAAGGCAATTCACTATGGCATGATTCCACGAAGCAACCGCTGCATTTTTGTAATCAACGAATTGCCCGATTTACAGCCTCGCATTCAGGTTGCGCTATTTAATATTTTGCAGGAAGGCGACATACAGATCAGGGGTTTTCAATTGAGAATACCGCTGGATATACAGTTTGTTTTTACCGCTAACCCCGAGGACTACACCAACCGCGGCAGCATTGTTACCCCGCTGAAAGACCGCATTGGCAGCCAGATTTTAACACATTACCCCAAGGACATTGAAACGGGCATGAGTATAACCCGACAGGAAGCCCGATTGAGTGAGGAACAACATAAAAGCATTACAGCCCCCGAATTTATACTGAGATTGATGGAAACCATTTCGTTTTCAGCCAGAGAAAGTGAATTTGTGGATCAGAAAAGCGGTGTTTCGGCCCGAATGGGCATTGGCATTTACGAGGCGGTGATGGCAGGTGCGGAAAGACGAATGGTAAAGGCCGGAGACCGCACTACCTGCCTTAGGGTGGCAGACATTTACTCGGCCATACCCGCCATAAACGGCAAGGTCGAAATGGTTTATGAGGGTGAGCAGGAAGGCCCGTACAATGTGGCGGTGAATCTCATTATTCAGAGTATTCGCAAAGAGTTTGAAAGGCATTTTCCGGTTGAGGAGAAAAAACGCAAAGGCGATAAAAAACCGTTGGATCCGTACAGAGAAATTACCCGTTGGTTTTCAGCAGGCAATGCCTTGATTTTGCCGGCAGACATGAAAGATGGTGATTATGCACTGGCACTGTCGGAAGTGCCGGGCCTGGCAGACCTTATTGATAAACACCTGCCGGATTTGGGCCCGGCAGAAAAATACGCCGGAATGGAGCTGCTGCTGCATGGATTGGCGGCAATGAGCAAGATTTCGGTGCGCACACTGAATGAAGAAGTGCACTTTAGCGATTTGCTGGGCAGTATTTTCAATGGTGCCGAAGGCGCGGACAATGATGAATTTTAAATTTTCGGTATCATCTTTGCAAAGCTTGTAATGTATGAACAAACGATTTTTTATTCTTTCGGCTGTTACAGCATTGATGCTTACATCGTGTGATGTGCTGATGCAAACGGCAGCCAAACTGCTGATTCCCACCAATGACGAAATTATTGCCGGCCTGAAAGAAGCCCTGACCAATGGAGTTCTGAAAGGCACCGGCAACCTCAACAAGAAGGGTGCATTTGCCAATACGGCGTTGAAAATTTTACTCCCACCCGAAGTAAAACAACTGGAAAGCAAAATAAGGGGCAACGCCATTTTAAATGCGGCAGTTGGCGGTCAGTTAGACAAAACCATTGCTGCCATGAACGAAGGCGCTGAACAAGCCATGTCAAAAGCAGTTCCTGTTTTTAGGAATGCTATAAACAAAATGAGTTTTGCCGATGCCATGGGCATTTTGAAGGGCGGCGATGGTGCAGCCACGCGATACTTCAAAACAACCACAACTGATAGTTTGAATGCCTCGTTTAAACCCGTAATTAAATCGGCACTGGATGAAGTGAAACTGGCCGAATATTGGTCACCTGTGGTGAAAGAGCTGAACAAACCCCTGAGTAAAACTGTGCTGGGAATAAAGTCTGACATCAATCCGGACTTGAACCAATATGTTACAGGCCTGGCCACCAATGCTTTGTTTGGTGAAGTTGAAAAGCAGGAAAACGCCATAAGGAACAATGCGGCTGAACGCAGTTCGGCTTTGCTGAAAAAGGTGTTTGATTACGCCGATACACAAAAAGGACATTGATTTTTTCGGATAGCTTTCGACGAAGATAAGTAGACAGCCGCCTGATAATTCGTTAATTTTACCGCAATGTTGCGCCCTGCGGCTTTGTTTATTTTTCTTGGGCTCTGTTTGAACAGGTCATCTGCTCAGGGTTTGGGGTTGTCGGGCAATTTTAATTTAATGAAACAGAACCTCACTTTTTCCGAGGTGATGGGCAGTTTTGAAAATCAAACCGGGGTTCGCATACAATACGATGCTGCTTTGGTGAATGAAGCCAGGCGTTTTCAACTCTCATATCAAAACACAAGGGCCCGCACTGCACTGCGGGACTTTTTAAACAGCATAGGACTTGATTTTACCGAGAACCATGCTGAGGTTATACTGCATAAGCGAACGGCAATTGAGGCACAACTTTACCACATTGTTACAGGCAGGGTGTTCTCAGCCGGTTCAGGCGAGCACATTGCCGGCGCGCAAATTGCTTACGGGAACCCGGAAAAAACGGCGATTACCTCGGATGCAGGTTTTTTTAAACTGCTTGTTCAACCGGGTTCGCTGGTGTTGCGCATTAGCTATCCGGGTTATGCAACCAAAACCGATACTCTGAATGTGGACCGCAATTACATTTTGCATTATGAGTTGCGAACAACCGGAGATTCCATTGCTGAAGTAAAGGTGAGTTCGTTGAGAAGCAAAGGTTTGCAAACTGTGCACCTTGGACAAACCGATCACAATGAAATTAACAGAATTAAAATGCGGTGGTCGCCGCAATTGTTGGGTGAGCCTGATATTTTGCGAACCATAGGATTGATGCCGGGTGTAGTGGGTGGAAGTGAGGGCATGCTGGGCATGTTTGTGAGGGGAGGAACAGCCGATCAGAACTTGGTTTTGCTGGATGATGTGCCGGTTTTTAACTGTTACCATTTGTACGGTATTTTTTCGGTGTTTAACGACGATGTGGTGAAAAGTGCCAAATTGCTGAAAGGCAGTTTTCCGTCCAAATACGGTGGTCGCCTGAGCAGCGTGGTGGCGGTTGAAAGCAAAGAAGGAAATAAGGAGAAAATTAAGGGTTCTGCGGCAGTGGGTTTGCTTACCTGCAAGGCCTTTTTGGAGGGTCCAATCTGGAAAGACAGGACCACTTTTCTGCTTTCATTTCGGCGCAGTTACCTCGATTTTTTGGCGAAACCGGCCATCAACCTTGTAATTCCGGGCGATTCCATTAACAGCAACAACACCTACTACTTTTGGGATGCCAATTTGCGTATTACCCACAGGTTTAACTCCAGAAGCCGCATTAGTGCAGGGGTTTACTCCGGAATGGATGTAGGTGGCCTGGATGAAGAAACCAATATAAAGCAGCCAGAAGCTGAAACTTTTGAAGAGAGACGGCAAATTACCGGCTGGGGCAACAGGTTATTTGGAATTCGCTGGAATTATCTCACCAAATCGGGAACGGAATTCGTCACCAAAGCTCATATTTCGTCCTACAATTACAATTACACACAAGATTATCGGCTTCAAAAAACTGATTTGATTACACCCCTCAACAATGTTGATGACCTGGTGCGATACCGATTTGGAAATGGGATAGAAGATTTCGAGTTGGGCGGCACGGCAACCAAACGAATCAGGCCCTGGCTCAAAATTGATGCAGGAGTTGGAGCAGTGAGGCATAGGTTTATTCCCGGTAGAAGAACCTTGTTCAGCAGAACAAATGGTGTTGAAAAGGAAGAATTTTTCAGTGACATCAACATTTTGGCCAATGAAACTTATGGCTTTGCCGAATTACAGGGCAATTATCGATTAAAATGGTTTTGGACGGTGGGGTGCCGCACTTCATTCTACTGGATTGGCGACAGCACCCGGTTTTTGTATGCTGAACCCCGTCTGAGTGTGAGAAGAAAACTGGGACAAGAGAGTTATCTTCATTTTTCAGCCACGCGAAACCGCCAGTTTTTTCACTTGTTGAATAACTTACGGCTTGGACTTCCCAGTGATATTTGGGTGCCCAGCAGCAGTCGTTTTAAGCCCGGTGTTTGCGATCAGTTCAGTTTTGGATGGTCGAAGGCCACACGAAGTTTTGCAGTCAGTACAGATGTGTTTTACAAGAGCATGTCCAACCTGCTTGAGTACAAAGACGGTGCAGTGTACCAAACTTCGGCGGGCAGCTGGGAAGACAATGTTACAGCAGGCAAGGGTGAATCCTATGGACTGGAATGGATGGCCGAGAAAAATGCAGGCCGTTTCAAAGGCTGGCTGGCTTACACTTTACTTTGGAACTACAGATTTTTTCCTGAACTGAATCAGGGTAGGGCTTTTCACGACCGTTTCGATCGTAGGCATAACATTTATGTGGCCGGCACCTGGCAAATAAAACCGGGGTTGGAATTGAATGCCTCGTGGTGTTTTAATTCCGGCTTCTGGTACACCCTTCCGCTTGGTCGCTATTCTTCTCCCGTTCCTGGCGACCCATACCGGGAAATTTATATTTACGGAGAAAGAAACAATGCCAAAGCCAGGGATAATCACCGACTCGATATTTCCATTGCATTTGAAAAAAAACACCGTTTTTACAGTCGAACCATTACGGTGGGCGTTTTTAATGCATACAACAGACTCAATCCCTTTTTTATCAATCTGGGCTACAACAAACAGGGTGAAAGAAAACTGTATCAGGTAAGCATGATGCCGGCTCTGCCCAATGTCAGCTATAAAATTTCGTTTTAATGCGTTTCGGTATTTACATAGCGGCCATTTTGTTAGTTCTTTCCTGCAGGAGGGAGTTGACCTATGTTCAGGATAAGAACATTCCGGATTTGCCCGTTGTGCACGCTTATATTTGTCCCGACAGCGGCCTGAATGTTGTTTGCAGAACCTTGGCAGGTTTGCTCACTGAAGATCAGCCTATTTCTCAGGCCTTGTTCGAACTATCGCAAAATAGTCAGTTTCCTCTTCAAAGCAATTACTCGGGTATGGGTATTCATTCGTTTTCGAACAATCCTTTCAAGGCCGGCGATTCTTTTTTCTTTGCCGGACTGATTGGCACGGGTAAAAGTGTTTTTATGAGAGGTAAAGTACCGAATAAAATTAAAATGACCGGCTTGGATACTTTCCGCCGGCCCATTGC
>CANHCW010000043.1 GCA_947459165.1 Flavobacteriales bacterium | reverse complement strand
TTCGGCTAAGGTTCTTGATGGTGTGAATAATTTCACAGAGCCGGCCAGAAGGTCGGAACTAATTGCTAACAACATTCAAAAAATTATTGAACTGGAAAAAGCAAAAAATCCGGATCTCATTCCAGAAGTGTCTGAAATGTTTGTGGGAAGAAGCTACATGCTGTTCCGTTATTTCACCATTACAGATGTTCGCCTAGTATTTGCTCCTCCTGTAACAATAGGTCAGTTTGGCGGAGATTTGGATAATTGGGAATGGCCAAGGCACAATGGTGACTTCAGCATGGTTCGAGCTTATGTAGGTCCTGATGGGAAACCGGCTAAATACAGCAAGAATAACATTCCTTTTAAACCCAAAAGGCATTTGGAATTGAATACTAAAGGTACAAAAGAGGGAGATTTCGTTTTTATTTTGGGTTATCCGGGTAGAACCTTTAGACATGAGAGTGCGCCTTATCTTAAATTTCAACAAGAGAAGCAACTTCCTTTAATTCAGAACTGGTACAGCTGGTACATTAAGCAAATGCGTGACCTAAGCGAAGGCGACAATGCAAAGTTCCTGGCTTTCGCAGGTGAAATACAAAGTCTTGAAAATGTAGAAAAAAACTACAGAGGCAAAATGCAAGGATTAACCAGAACAGGATTGGTTGCCGAAAAATGGAATGACGAGGAGGCCATGCAAGCTAAAATCAAATCAGGAATCGGCAGTTCCGACACTTCAAAATCCCCGTCCATTGGTGTAATCCCTTCTATAAGAAATATTTGGAATCGCAAAACTGAACTGGCCGATGACAGGTTTGCTTTTTTGTTTTTATTAAATCAATCCAACCCCTACTTCCTAGCCCACCAAACACATCGTTTCAAACAAATCATAAAGGACATTAAATCTGAAGAACAAAAAAAGCAGCTTCTGAAAGATTATGTGAGGATAATTCAGAACGGATATGGAATTATTGATAAAAAACTTGAAACAGAAGTACTTAAAAAATTGTTGCCTCGAATTAGAGGGTTTTATCCTGTGAATGAAGTGAGTAAGGAAGTTGATCAGGTAATCTCAAGGGACAAGTTTTTTGATACCGCTTATGTTTTTGGTTGCCTGAGAAAGAATCCGGAAAAATTATTGTCTCACAAGGGGCCGCTAATGAACATGGCTGCCAAGTTGTGGCCTGAAATCAACAAAATTGAAGATGAATGGTCGGCCCTGGATCAGAAACTCAAGGCGCTAATGCCGATTTATCTTGATATTAAACAAAAGTATAAAGAGGGTCAGTTTATTCCGGACGCAAACAGCACGCTTAGGCTAACCCATGGTTATATAAAAAGATACCGGCCCAACGATGCTGAAGTTCACTTACCCTATACCACCCTCGAAGGAGTTTTTGAAAAAGCGAATACTGCTGCAGATTATCGTTTACCTAAAAATGTGGCCGACAACCTAAGGATAAAAGAAGTTCCTGCCATTTTAAAAGATGAAGAAACCGGAGCCGTGATTGTTGCATTTCTTTACAATCTGGATACAACAGGTGGAAACAGTGGCAGCCCGGTTCTCGATGCCTATGGACGACTCATTGGAATCAATTTCGACAGAGCATTCACAGCTACAATAAACGATTACGCATGGAACGATAAATATAGCCGAAGCATCGGTTGCGACATCAGGTATGTTCTATTTGTCATGAAGTATGTTGGGAAAGCCGATCATTTGCTTGCTGAAATGGGTGTTACCCTATAAGGTCTATTTAAATTGTTAGAAGTAAAAGAGGTTAACAGAGTTGCCAACTGCCAAGTTTGTGCTGAAGATGTAGCAGTTACAAGTACAAATACTCTTTAAAAAGGAACTTATACTCTTTGTTCGTCGCTTATACCTGCAAACAAAAATTAGGCGTTCATAAACCAAAATGCCATTTTCATAAAGTAATACAATATTTGTATAGAAATATTGTTTAAAACATAAAAATGATATTACATTTGCGGCATAGTTAGAGAGTATTTGTACTCTTTATACATCAGGTATAAATACCTAGAAGACCTTCGAAATTCTACTTTGAAGGCATTTAAATAAGAACCCAAAAACCCTCCTATAGCCGGTGACTAGAACCCAAGGTCCCGGCTTTTTTATTGCATTTGAAGATATCGATAGTTCTGAGCATAAAAAAAGCGTTCGTTTCCGAACGCTTTCTCATGTATCAATTTAATATTAGGCTTTGTTTTCTTTGTCGTCCTGAGCATCTCCTTCTTCAGGAGTATTGTCTGCGGGCGACTCTTCAACCGCTTCAGTGTTCGGGGTTTCAGAAGCAGTTTCAGCTACATCCGAGACATCAGTTGTTGGTTCTTCAACCGCAGGGATATCTTCTGCGATAGAAACCTCCTCGATAACGGGAGTTGCTTCTGCAACTGATTCTTCTATTTTAGATTCCGATTTCTGCGTTTGGTTTTTCTCAACAACAGCAGAAGCAGTTCCTTTTGCAGTTTTTCCACGGCGAGTCTTTTTGGATGCCGCTTTTCTGTCTTTCCCGAAACCTTCAAAGTATTCATTGAAATCAACCAGTTCGATGAAAGCCATGTCCGCATTATCTCCCATTCTGTTCCCAATTTTCAAGATACGAGTGTATCCACCGGGTCTGTTGCTGATTTTCTCACCTATTACAGTAAATAACTCTTTTACAGCCTCTTTATCTTTTAGATAAGAGAAAACCGTTCTATAGTTGTGAGTAGAGGCATCTTTGCTGCGGGTAAGCAGGGGCTCTACATATGTGCGCAATGCTTTGGCTTTGGCAACAGTGGTTGTGATGCGCTTGCTCTTTATAAGCGAAGAAGCCATATTGGCCATCAGCGCTTTTCGGTGTGAGGCCGTGCGACCAAGGTGATTAACTTTTTTACCGTGTCTCATTTCAATTACTCGTCATTCAAATTATACTTGCTGATATCCATTCCGAAATGCAGGTTCTTGTCGCGAACGAACTCTTCCAGTTCAGAGAGAGATTTTTTGCCAAAATTTCTGAACTTAAGCAGGTCGTCGATGTGGTAACCCACTAACTCTCCCAAGGTTTTGATTTCAGCGGCCTTGAGACAATTGTAAGCGCGAACTGACAAGTCAAGATCTGCGAGTGGAGTTTTCAGAATCTTCCTCATCTGGAGATAAGTTTCATCAACCTCGTCAACGGTCTTGCTCGCCTTAGCCTCAGGCATAATGTTCTCGTCACTGAAAAGAATAAAGTGCTGTATCAGAATTTTTGCTGCTTCCTTCAACGCATCTTCAGGATGGATGCTTCCATCCGAAGTAACTTCAAGGGTTAACTTTTCATAATCTGTGCGTTGTTCAACACGGAAATCCTCAACGCTGTATTTTACATTTCTGATTGGTGTAAAGATGCTATCAGTAGCAATAACGCCAATTTGGGCATCTTTCAATTTATTTTCCTCTGCAGGAACATAACCTCTGCCTTTGCCTACGGTTAATTCCAACTCCAGGTTGGTAGTAGGCTCCATGTTGCATATCACCAATTCAGGATTGAGAATAGTGAAAGAATTGGTATATCTTCCTATTTCACCTGCGATGAACTGATCCTTGCCTTTGAGAGAGATGAATATTTTCTCTGAATCTTCAGCAGCCGAGTTGGCTTTGAAGCGAACCTGCTTCAAATTCAGAATAAATTCCAGCACATCTTCAACTACACCTTTGATGGTTGTGAACTCATGGTCTACACCGGTAATTTTCACCGAAGTAATCGCATGACCTTCCAAGGAGGATAGCAGAATTCTTCTCATGGCGTTTCCAATGGTCACACCATATCCTTTTTCAAGAGGCGAAAATTCAAACACTCCGTGAAAATCGGTGGCTTTGTTCATTACCACCTTATTTGGTTTCTGAAAAGGAATAACTCCCATTTTTTTAATTTTTTATTTTTATTATTTAGAGTAAAGTTCCACAATCAACTGTTCCTTGATGTTCTCAGGTATTTCAGATCTTTCAGGATAAGTAACAAACTTACCTGTTAAGTCAGAACCATCCCATTCAAGCCAGTTAAAGCGTTTCTTCACATTGGTTACACTATTTTCGATTACTTCCAGACTTTTGCTTCTTTCACGAACTGAAACTACATCACCGGGACGAAGCTGATAGCTCGCTATATTCACAACCTCTCCGTTCACCAAAATGTGACAGTGACCAACGAGTTGTCTTGCTGCTCTTCTTGTAGGTGCAATGCCTAAGCGAAAAACTGTGTTATCCAGTCTCGCCTCAAGGAATTTCAACAGGTTCTCACCGGTGATTCCCTTTTTAGCTGCAGCCTTTTTGAACAGATTTCTGAACTGCTTCTCAAGCAATCCATAAGTGTATTTAGCCTTTTGTTTTTCCGCCAGCTGAATTGCGTATTCAGACAGTTTCGGCCTGCGTCTGCTGTTTCCATGCTGACCTGGGCCGTAGTTCTTTTTTTCAAGCGCCTTGTCGCGACCGAAAATGGGTTCGCGGAAACGACGGGCTACTTTTGATTTTGGACCTCTGTATCTTGCCATTAGTTCTTTTTCTTAATAATTATACCCTACGACGCTTAGGAGGACGACATCCGTTGTGAGGCAATGGGGTTATGTCTGTAATCGACAAAACTTCCATACCCACAGTTTGAAGGTTGCGGATTGCACTGTCGCGTCCACTTCCGGGTCCTTTGACAAATACATCTACTTTACGCAAACCGGCATCAAATGCAACTTTTGCGCAGTCAAGTGAAGCCATTTGAGCAGCATAAGGGGTGTTTTTCTTAGATCCCTTAAAGCCCATTTTACCGGCTGAAGACCATGAAATTACCTGTCCTTCAGTGTTGGTCACTGAAACAATGATATTGTTAAAGGTAGCATGTATGTGCACCTGTCCGTGAGGATCTACTTTTACTTTTTTCTTTTGAACTTTTTTGGTTGCCATTCTCAATTCAATTTAATTATTTGGTGGCCTTTTTCTTACCTGCAACAGTTTTACGCTTGCCCTTACGGGTTCTTGCATTGGTACTGGTGCGTTGTCCTCTGACAGGCAAGCCTTTACGATGACGCAGTCCGCGGTAGCATCCGATATCCATCAATCTTTTGATGTTCAACTGATTTTCACTACGCAACTCACCTTCTGTTTTGAGGTTGTTGGTGATGAATGAACGAATTTTCGACAAATCGTCGTCATTCCATTCGTTCACTTTCTTGTCTTGATGAATTCCTGATGATTCAAGAATTTTTGCTGCTGTGCTCGGACCAATACCGTAAATGTAGGTCAGTCCTATCACGCCTCTTTTGTTCTTGGGTAAATCTATACCTGCTATCCTGGCCATTTTCTAATTAACCTTGTCTTTGTTTGTATTTGGGGTTTTTCTTGTTAATCACGAACACCTTCCCCTTGCGGCGAACGATCTTGCAGTCAGCGCTGCGTTTTTTAACCGAAGTTCTTACTTTCATATCTTATTTATATCTGTAGGATATCCGTCCTCTTGTCAAGTCATACGGCGACATTTCAACCTGTACCTTATCACCTGGGAGTATGCGGATGTAATGCATTCTCATTTTTCCCGAAATGGTCGCAATAATTTCATGCCCATTCTGAAGCTGAACCCTAAACATTGCGTTTGACAATGCTTCGGTGATTACTCCATCTTGTTTTATTGCGTCTTGCTTCGGCATTTCAAAAGGGCTGCAAAATTAGTGTTTATTTTCTTAATAATCAACTTGAGGTGCGTTAGCGGTCATTCTACCCTTCAAACGCCCACTGCTCATCAATCCGTCGTATTTTCTCATCAGAAGGTAGCTGTCTATTTGTTGTAAGGTGTCTAATACCACACCTACCAATATCAAAAGACTCGTGCCACCGAAGAATTGCGAAAATTCAGGGTTCACATTGAATGTTGTTGCCAAAACTGGCAGAACAGCCACAAGAGATATGAAAACCGCGCCGGGAAGCGTGATTCTGCTGATTACATCATCAATGAAATTGGCAGTTTGCTTTCCGGGCTTGATTCCAGGAATGAAACCATTGTTCCGTTTCATATCGTCTGCCATCTGAACGGGATTGAATATGATAGCCGTATAAAAGTAGGTAAACAGCACAATCAGGAAAACCAAAAGGGCGTTGTGACCAAAACTATTCGGATTGGTCATGCTCATCAGCCAACCAGGTGCATTTCCCGCGTCGTAAAAACCTGCTATGGATGCCGGCAGGAACAAAATAGCCTGGGCAAATATGATTGGCATTACTCCAGCTGACAGAATTTTGATTGGCAGATATTGCCTCACCCCACCATACTGACGATTGCCTACTACACGCTTGGCGTAATTGATTGTTATTTTTCTGGTTCCCTGTGTGAGCAGAATTACACCTAGAATCACGAAGGCCCAGATAACCATTTCAATGAGTAAGGGAATGAAGCTTGCCCTGGTTCCTGCGAAAGCTACTTCCGAAATTAAAGCATTCGGAAGACGGGCTATGATGCCCACCATGATAAGCAGCGAAATACCATTACCCAAACCTCTATCAGTTATTCTTTCACCCATCCACATTGTAAACATGGTACCTGCAGTAAGCAACACGATATTGACAAATACGAACATTTCAGCACTCATGGCATCCGGATTCGTATTAAACAACAGGGCTCCTGCGTATTGGGGATTGCCCATAAATTGCTTGAGGTAGCCAAATGCCTGCACTGCTGTAAAAGCGATGGTCAGGATTCTGGTATACTGATTGATTTTTCTTCTGCCTTCTTCCCCTTCCTTCTGCATTCTTTGGAATGCCGGAATAGCTATTGAAACCAATTGCATAAAGATACTTGCCGAAATGTACGGCATAATACCCAAAGCAAAAATAGCTCCTCTGTTCCAGGCACCTCCTGCAAAAGTATTGATTAGATCGAGGATGTTGTTTTTATTCTGACGGCTCAAACCGGCTTCAAGCACCTCGCTATCGATTCCGGGCAGAACCACAAAAGATCCCAAACGATAAACAAGAAGCAGAACCATTGTGTAAATGATTCTTTTTCTCAGTTCCTCAATTGACCAAATATGCTTTAAGGTTTCGCGCAGTTTTTTCATAGGTTTCAGGCAATAAGATTCGCCGTTCCTCCGGCTTTTTCGATAGCAGTTTTGGCTGTTTCGCTAAACTTGTGCGCAAAAACCTCTATTCCGCTTTTCAATTCTCCTCTGCCAAGAACTTTGAACTTCTCTGACTTGGAAATCAAATGTTTTTTCACCAGGAGTTCGTGGTCAATTTTGCTCACCTTCAGAGAATCGGCCAGGGTTTGAAGTACATCAAGGTTAATAGCTGCGTATTCAACACGGTTAATGTTTTTAAATCCGCCTTTTGGAATACGGCGTTGAAGGGGCATCTGACCACCTTCAAATCCGACTTTTCTTGAATAGCCGGTACGCGATTGAGCACCTTTGTGGCCTTTGGTTGAAGTGCCTCCGCGACCGGAGCCCTCACCACGACCAATGCGTTTTCTATTTTTAGTTGAACCTTCTGCAGGTTTCAGATTACTTAAGTTCATTGTTTTAAGCCTTTTCTACTTTTACGAGGTGATTCACAGTGTTAATCATGCCCTGAATCTGATTGTTCAGCTCAACTTCAGCGCAGGCGTTCATTTTACGCAATCCCAAAGCTTTGAGGGTTGCTTTTTGGTTTTTGGGATATCCGATTCCGCTTTTTACCAGTGTAATTTTTACCTTAGCCATATGATTAACCATTAAATACAGTTTTTAAATCCAGGTTTCTTGTTTTTGCAACCGAGTATGGATCTCTGAGGTTAACCAGCGCATCCAGCGTTGCCTTAACAACATTGTGAGGGTTTGAGGATCCTTTTGATTTCGCCAATACATCCGTTACTCCTGCACTTTCCAAAACCGCACGCATCGCACCACCGGCAATTACACCTGTACCGTGAGCTGCCGGTTTCAGAAATATGCGACCTCCTCCGAATTTTCCGATTTGTTCGTGAGGAACTGTACCGTTGATTACGGGAACCTTTATCAGATTCTTCTTCGCGTCTTCAATCCCTTTATTAATTGCATCCATTACTTCGTTCGAACGACCCAGTCCGTGACCGACAGTACCATTTCCATCTCCAACAACCACCAGGGCGCTGAAGCTGAATGTACGACCACCTTTTGTAACCTTAGCCACCCTGTTGATTGACACAACCTTTTCGGTTAGAGTCAATTCTCCGGGACGAACGCGCTTCATATTATTTTCAGCCATTTTGTTTTTTTATTAAAATTCCAAACCTCCTTCGCGGGCGGCATCTGCAAGACTTTTCACACGGCCATGATAAAGATAGCCACCTCTGTCGAACACCACAGATTTTATGCCTGCAGCTACGGCTTTCTCAGCGAGAGATTTGCCAACCAAACCTGCCTTTGATACCTTATTGTCCTTTACATCTTTGATTTGATCTTCGCGAGAAGATGCTGAACAAAGGGTTATTCCTTTGCTGTCATCGATAATCTGGGCGTAAATATCTTTATTGCTTCGATACACACTCAATCTTGGCATCGCAGCTGTACCGCTGAGTTTACCACGAATGCGCCTGCGAATTTTACTTCTTCTTTCAACTGTTGACTTTGACATTTCTTAATTATTTAGAGGCTGATTTACCTGCCTTCTTACGAAGAACTTCTCCTGAGAATTTAATACCTTTTCCTTTGTATGGTTCAGGCTTGCGGAATGATCTGATTTTCGCAGCAATTTGACCAAGCAATTGCTTGTCGGGACATTCCATGGTGATACTGGGGTTCTGACCTTTCAGTGTCTCTGTGGTTACCTTGATTTCTTTCGGAATTTCAAACATGATTTTGTGTGAGAAACCGAGGGTGAAATCAAGCAGGTTGCCCTGATTAGATACTTTGTAACCTACGCCAACAAGTTCCTGTTTAACAGTGTGACCTTGGCTAACGCCGGTCACCATGTTGTTAATCAGTGCACGGTAAAGTCCATGAAGGGCTTTGTGCTGCTTACTGTCGCTTGGGCGATTGACTGTCAGCTGGCCAACCTCGATGGTCAATGTGATATCGGGGTTAATTACCTGCGACACTTCTCCTTTAGGACCCTTGGCTGTAACGAGATCTCCGTTTTGAGTAACGGTTACGCCTGCCGGAATGGTAATGGGTGCTTTTCCTACGCGTGACATTTTATATTTTTATTTATGATACGAAACACAATACTTCACCGCCAACATTCAACTTTCTGGCTTCTTTGTCGGTCATAACACCCCTTGAGGTAGAAACAATCGCAACACCGAGACCATTGAGAACGCGGGGCATATTTTCAACATTGGCATACCTGCGCAATCCCGGAGAACTTACTCTGGTCATGCTGCGTATGGCATTCATTTTGGAAACCGGATCGTACTTAAGAGCAATTTTAATCACTCCTTGCTTGTTCTCGGTATTCTCGAATTTGTACTTAAGGATATACCCTTTTTCATAAAGTACGCGGGTGATTTCCTTCTTCAGGTTGCTTGCGGGAATCTCCACAATGCGGTGCTTTGCCTTAACGGCATTGCGCAATCTGGTGAGAAAATCTGCTATAGGATCAGTCATTTCTTTTTTGTCTTTAAAATTACCAACTTGATTTAGTTACTCCCGGAATCTTTCCGTCACTGGCAAGCAGCCTGAATTGGTTTCTGCAAATGCCAAAGGTACGAATATACCCTCTGGGACGACCGGTTAATTTGCAACGATTGCGCAAACGCACAGGAGATGCGTTGCGGGGTATACGCTGCAGCGCTTCGTAAGCTTCAGGCGTACCTTCAGCTTTCAGTTTTGCGCGCTTATCTGCGTAGCGGGCAACCATTGCCTCACGCTTACGCTGTCTGGCTTTAATTGATTCTTTTGCCATTTTGTTATTTACTTTTAAAAGGGAAACCCAAAGCTTTCAGAAACTCTAGACATTCTTCATCCGTTTTAGCCGTAGTGACTACTGTAATATCCATACCGGTAATGCGGCTAGCCTTGTCAATGTCAATTTCAGGGAAAATGATCTGTTCAGTGATACCCATGGTAAAATTGCCGCGGCCATCAAAACCCTTTACAGTCAGTCCCTGGAAATCACGCACGCGAGGCAGGGCAATTGAAATGAGGCGATGTAGAAAATCATACATATTGTCTTTTCTCAATGTCACTTTCGCGCCGATGGGCATGTTTTCTCTCAACTTAAAATTTGAGATTGCTTTTCGTGAAATTGTTGCCTGGGCTTTTTGGCCTGAAATACGCGACATTTCTTCCACAGCAGAATCAACCATTTTCTTGTCGTTCACTGCGGCTCCAACGCCCTGATTCAGGCATACTTTTACCAAGCGGGGTACTTCCATCACATTTTTGTACCCGAACTTCTCTTTCAGCGCAGGCACGACAACTTCTTCGTACCTGGTTTTCAGCAGAGGTTTATAACTCATTTTTCTTTTCCTTATTTAATAAAAGCTCCGGTTTTTCTTGCCACACGCTGCAGCTTTCCATCATCATTCAACTTGCGACCAACGCGGGTAGGCTGACCGCCCACAACCACCATCAGGTTCGAAACATGAATCGGCGCTTCAATTTTGTCAATTTTGCCACTTGTATTTTGAGCAGACGGCTTGCGGTGTTTGGTTACAATGTTCAACCCTTCTACTACAGCTCTGTTTTCGGCTGGAATAACACGAAGTACTTTACCGGTTTTGCCCTTGTCATCTCCGGCAATCACCTTTACGGTATCTCCTTTTTTAATATGCAGTTTTGTTGCCACTTTATTCTTTTATTACAGCACCTCAGGCGCCAGTGATACAATTTTCATAAATTGCTTGTCGCGCAGTTCACGAGCCACAGGACCGAAAATACGGGTACCTCTTGGTTCGTCATTGGCATTCAGCAATACACAGCTATTTTCATCGAAACGAATGTAAGATCCGTCTGGGCGGCGCACTTCCTTTTTTACTCGCACTACAACTGCCTTAGATACAGCGCCTTTTTTCATTCCACTACCTGGAAGAGCATCTTTAACACTCACTACAATTTTGTCTCCAACCGATGCATATCTTCTGCCCGATCCACCCAATACACGGATGCAAAGGACTTCACGCGCTCCACTGTTGTCTGCAACTTTTAATCTTGATTCCTGTTGTACCATCTTACTTAGCTTTTTCTACTATTTCTACAAGTCTCCAGCACTTGGTCTTGCTCATTGGGCGTGTTTCCATAATGCGGACGATGTCATTCTCTCCGCACTGATTGGTTTCATCATGGGCAGTATACTTCTTGGTCTTCTTAAAGTATTTTCCATATTTTGGATGCTTTACGCTTCTTACCACCGCTACAACAATGGTTTTATCCATTTTGGAGCTAGTAACCGTGCCTATAATTTCTTTGCGTGCGTTTCTTGAAATTTCCATTAGTTTTCCTCGTTATTTTTTTTGATAAATGCAGCAAGTTCACTCTGCCTGCGACGGTCGTTCAATTCCGTTAGCATTCTGGCAATTGCCTTGCGCGTAATTCCAAGTTTGTGAGGCTGCTCAATTTGAGAAACAGCGTTCTGGAACTTCATTTTCTGGTAGCGCTTGCGTTCTTCACGATAAGCTTCAACCAGCTCTTTGTTCGACATTCCTTTGATTTCCTCGTTTTTCATTTTTATGCCTCCTCAGCGTAATCGGGACTAACAACAAATTTGGTGGTAACAGGAAGTTTTTGTGCCGCCAGGCGCATTCCTTCCTTGGCAGTTTCCAGGGGAACACCGGCTACTTCGAACATGATGGTACCAGGTTTAACGGTGGCCACCCAATATTCAGGAGCACCCTTACCTTTACCCATACGAACTTCTGCGGGTTTCTTTGTTACGGGCTTGTCGGGGAAAATCCGTATCCATACCTGACCTTCTCTTTTGAGATAACGAGTCAGTGCAATACGGGCTGCTTCAATCTGACGGGAGGTAATCCAGTGTGGCTCCATACTCTTCAGACCGAAAGTTCCGAAATCAACCCTATGACCGCGAGTAGCAATACCTTTCACACGGCCTTTCTGCTGTTTCCTGTATTTGGTTCTTTTTGGACTTAGCATTTCTAGTTTCTATTATTTACGCTTACGACGGTCATTATTTCCGCGGGGACCACGATCTCTGCCGCGATCATCACGACCTCTGCCGCCTTCTCTTTTTCTTTCTGTATCTACCTGAGGGGCAAGATCTACTTTTCCATAAACCTCACCTCTGCACAACCAAACTTTAATACCGATTTTACCATATACAGTCTGTGCCTCTACTATGGCGTAGTCAATATTGCTGCGAAGTGTATGCAATGGAGTTCTTCCCTCTTTGTACATTTCTGAACGAGCAATTTCACCACCATTCAAACGACCGCTGATTCTTACTTTTACTCCATCAGCACCCATTTTCATCGTACCTTGAATTGCACTTTTTACAGCGCGTTTGTAAGAAAAGCGGTTTTCAATCTGTTGGGCTATGTTTTCACCTACCAACCTTGCATCCAACTCGGGGCGCTTTATCTCGTTGATATTGATTTGAACATCTTTACCGGTGATTTTTCTTATTTCTTCACGAATTGTGTCCACTTCCTGACCACCACGACCAATCACGATGCCAGGGCGAGAAGTGTGAATCGTTATGGTAATGCGCTTCAATGTGCGTTCAATTACCACTTTGGCTATACCACCCTTGGGTATGCGCACTCTCAGATACTTGCGGATTTTCTCGTCTTCTACGAGCTTGTCACCGTAGTCTTTGCCGCCGTACCAGTTTGAATCCCAGCCGCGGATGATACCGAGACGCAGGCCTATTGGATTTACCTTCTGTCCCATATTAATTGTTTGACTCGTTATTAGCGTTGTTGTTCATTGTATCGATCACTATTGTTACATGATTGCTGCGTTTGCGTTGTCTGTAACCGCGGCCCTGAGGCGCTGTGCGAAGTCGCTTCATTGTAATGCCTGCATCCACATGAATAGATTTAACATACAAATTGCTGTCTTCAATGCGTTCCCCTGTGTTTGCCTGACTCCAATTGGCAATGCCACTGCGAATCAATTTACTCAGGAAAAGCGCATAACCGGGTCTTTGATTCCATTGAAGGATATTCAAAGCCCTGTCTACTTTCTGTCCACGCACTAAATCGGCCACAAGGCGCATTTTGCGGGGAGACATAGGGCAATTTCTCAAAATAGCTTTTGCTTCCATTTGCTGTTTCCTTTTAAAATTATTTGCTGTGACCTTTAAATGTACGCGTGGGAGCAAACTCACCAAGCTTATGCCCTACCATATTCTCGGTAACATATACCGGAATGAACTTGTTGCCATTGTGCACCGCGAAAGTGTGACCCACGAAATCGGGTAAAATCAAACTGCGACGAGACCATGTCTTAATCACAGATTTCTTGCTGCCCTCATTCATCACAACCACCTTGCGCATCAGCTTATAGTCTACGAATGGTCCTTTTTTTACTGACCTTGCCATTTTCTTTTCTTAATTACTTGTTCCTCTTACTTTTTCTGCGTTCAATAATCATTTTGTTGCTCGCCTTCTTAGGAGCACGGGTTTTCTGACCCTGCGAGTAAATCAGGTTACGCGAACGAGGCTGTCCACCTTTGTTGCGGCCCTCGCCACCACCCATTGGGTGATCCACAGGGTTCATCGCAGTGCTTCTGGTTCGGGGTCTAATACCCAACCAGCGACTGCGTCCGGCCTTGCCTTTACGCAACAGGTTGTGCTCACTGTTGCTTACAGAACCGATGGTTGCAAGACACATACTCAACACTTTGCGCAATTCTCCCGAGGGAAGTTTGATGGTAGCATATTTGTCTTCACGACCCAAAAGTTGGGCATATGATCCGGCACTGCGGCAAATTTTTGCGCCTTGTCCGGGTGACATTTCTATATTGTGTATCAATGAACCCAGAGGAATTTCTCTGAGAGGAAGTGCATTTCCAATTTCAGGAGCAACCCCGGGTCCCTGCTCCACAGTTTGACCTACTTTAATTCCGGTAGGTGCAATGATGTAACGCTTCTCACCATCGGCATACTGCACCAATGAAATGAAAGCACTGCGGTTGGGATCATACTCTACGGTAAGAACCTCGCCTGCCTGACCAAAATTATTGCGTTTGAAGTCAATTACACGGTAACGACGCTTGTGCCCGCCACCGGTGAAACGCATGGTCATTCTACCCTG
>CANHCW010000042.1 GCA_947459165.1 Flavobacteriales bacterium | reverse complement strand
GTGCCAAGACCATTGCCACAATCAGGAGGAGCTCTTTATCACACGGTGCGCAGCGGCGAGTCGGTTTATTCCATTTCTCGAAAATATGGGGTTAATTACCGCAACATTCAACGCTTAAATGGGTTTAGCGATAAAACCATCATTAGACCAGGACAAAGGATAAGGGTAAAATGATTTTTTTAGTTAGGTCATAAAAAAACCCGCCTGAAAGCGGGTTTTTTTAATAATCAGGTTTTTAATTACATGCTACCGGCTTTTTGTGCCATGCGGGCTGCGAGTTGAGCATATTTAGCGGCAAAAGCGGCATCAGCGCTGCAGTCTTTAGCGTCTGCTGCCCATTTTGAAGCTTTGGCGGTCATTTGTGAGTATTCCGTCATAACCGACATGTCTTTGGGATTTTCCTTCAATTTTTTTGCTAGTTCTAAGTAGTCGTTAACAAAAGCTTCGTAATCTGCGAGAAATTGGTCGCATTTGTTATTAGAGCTTGTTTTGTCCTCTGATTTACTGTCCTCTGAAGTTTTCGCTTCGCTTTCAGAGTTGGATTCTGAGCCCTTTTCAGTTGACATTTCTGTTCCTTCTGTTTTGGTTTCTTCTTTTTTCCCTCCGCAACTAAACAAGAAGAAAGAGGTAAGGCACATGGCCAGAACGATTGATGAGGTTTTTTTCATGCTTTTTTTCTTTTGGATGTTCTCAAACATACTCCAATTTTTGTTTGAAACAATAAATTGAGAATAAACAACATGTTGTTTTGTATGTCATCATTACAACTTGGCAATATTCTTATCTTTGCACCCTCGTTCAATGATTTCCAGAAGACTAGTACGCATCAAAACCCTTCAGGCACTCTATTCCTGGCAACAAGGGGAAGACAAAAGACCCGGAATTTACCGCGCAGAATTGCAAAAAACCCTTCACAGAACCTACGATGTTTATCTGTTTCTTTTGGAATTGTCTCATTACCTGAACGAATACCTCATTAGTGAACAAGAGGCAGAAAAGTCAAAGTATTACCCTGATAAAAACAGAATAAGAACCCTTGGTTTGCTAAATCATTGTGAACTATCAAGGGCTCTTTTTGACAAAACTCTTAATAAAAAACGCAGTTTGTTTCAGGTTTCCTGGCCCAACCTGGGAGAATCCTTTCCGTCCATTGTACAAGGAATTTTTGAGCAAGACTTTGTAAGCGACTTTTTGATTTTTGACAATCCCAACTTTGCGCAGCAAAAAGAGTTTTTAATCACTTTGTATAATTACCTGATTGCAGAGAATGAATCGTTTTTTCAAACCATGGAGGATGTTTACGCTTGCTGGCAAGACGACGAGGAAAGTTTGCTGCGCGAGTTGCACAAAACCTTGGAGTCATGCAGAGAGACAGGAGAAATACCTCTCGCCCAGCCCATTCAGGAAGAAGATGAATTGATGGCGCTGCAATTGTTTGATTTGGTTGTCGAGAATTCTGAGGCCTATGAAAAACGGGTTTCTGAGGTAACCGACAACTGGGATCCGGGAAGAATTGCCATTCTCGATCTGCTTTGTATAAAACTCGCCTTGGCTGAATTTAAAGGGTTTTCGCATATACCGGTGAAAGTTAGCATCAACGAATACCTCGATATTGTTAAAGAATACAGCACCCCGGGGAGCAGCCGTTTCTTAAATGGTGTGCTCGATCGCTTAAGAATTAGTATGGAAAAATCCGGCGAGATTTTAAAATCAGGCAGAGGATTGAGAGAGAAATAATAATTTTGTGGGTATGAAAAGGTTATTTTTTACTTCCGTTGTTACCCTTTCCGTTGTGTTTGGAGTGCTGTCCTGTGGAGAAAACCCTGTGGCCGAACAGATTGAAAACAAGGGAACTGCCGAAAAACCCAAAGCTGATAACAACAAACCAAAAGGAACTCCTGCCTTTAAAGATACAGTATGGGACTTTAACCGCGTTGAAGATGGTGAAGAGGTTAAACACAGTTACATTTTTACCAATACCGGCAAGGGTGATCTTCAAATTCGATCTGCTCAGGCATCCTGCGGTTGCACAAGCCCAAACTGGTCTAAAGACCCTATACCCCCGGGTGGAACCGGTTTTGTTGATGCCAAGTTCAACTCCACAGATAGGGGCGGCCCCGACGGTATAGCCAATGAGAAAAAAATTACTGTAACCTTTGAAAATTCAACCCAAGAAACGATTGAGTTAAAATTCAAAGCTACAGTGTTCTCAAAAAAAGGTAAAGAAAGCGACTCTGATCACAACAACCATTAATACACACAAAACATATCTATGCTAAACCACATCATTCTTGCGAATACACCTCCTCAGGGATTAGGGGGTATACTTCCCATGTTACTCATTTTTGTTGTCTTGTTCTTTTTTATGATTTGGCCTCAAATGAGGAAACAAAAAAAGGCAAAACAGTATCTTTCTGAATTAAAAAAGGGGGACCACATTGTTACCACTGGCGGAATTCACGCCAAAATTGTTACTGTTGGCGAAACCACCTTTGTTCTTGAAACCGAAGAAGGAAAAATGAAAGCGGAAAAAGGTGCGGTGAGCATGGAAATGACCATGGCCGCCTATCCCAAAGCCAAACCTGAATAATACTCACCCACTTGCTTCGTGTGGGTTTAACTGGTGGTATTGGCAGTGGTAAAACCACTGTTTGCAAATTGTTTGAGCAATTAGGTGTTGCTGTCTATTACGCTGATGTTGAGGCTAAAAAATTGTATGCTGAAAGCGCCGAATTACAGGAAAAATTAAAAGCTGCTTTCGGTGAAGCTATTTATAGTGGCAACGCTGTTAACAAACAAAAACTAAAAGAACTCCTCCTTCAATCTGATAAAACGGCCGAAGCACTTAACCAAATTGTTCACCCATTTGTATTTGAACATTACGAAAACTGGTGTAACCAGCATGCCAGTCATAAATACACCTTAAAAGAAGCTGCTATTTTATTTGAAAGTGGCAGTTATAAACGGGTTCAGAAAGTTGTCGGCGTTGTTGCGCCCCTTGAAATACGAATAGAACGGGTTATGAAACGAGATAGCATTGACAGAAAAGAAGTGGAAGCCCGAATAAACAGGCAGTGGCCGCAGGAAAAATGGTTGTCTAAATGCCATTACATCATTGAAAACGATGGCTCGTTTTCTTTGGAAAAACACGTTGCTGTGGTACACTCAGCCTTGTTAAACGACTCTAAAACAACCCAACCTTTTGTGTTTTAGGCAAAATAAAAAAGCCGGCAGTTTTTCAACCGCCGGCTTTTTTGTTTTACAGTTTATGGCTCTACTGTATAAATTACATCTGTAAACTCACCTTCGGTAATGGTTGTTGCCTGACCGCCACCGATAATTGGTGTCATTGTAAGTGTATATGTTCCTGATATTTTCTTGTTAACCTCATCAAACTTGGTAATGTTAAATGTGTAGTTGGTTGTTGTTGTCTGCAATGCAGCAAGAATATTCAATATGTTGAATGGTTTTACATAAAGCATCAGTCCTGTGCTACCTCCACTGGCGCCGCTATAACTTCCTACTCTGGGCTGCTTTAATGTAATAAAACCGAAAATAACTGATGTGTCTGACAGTTGAGAAGCAATCATGGTCAAGCTGTCTTTTTGAACTTGGAAAGTAATGCCGCGTAAAGTGTCTCCGTCTACAATTTTGAAATTGGTTGAAGGGTCACTTTGCCATGTTTTGCCGTTTACTTTGGCCATCATCACTCCGGTTGGTTTGGTGGGAGTGGGTGCCGGGGTGTCTTTCTTTTTACAAGCATTCAAAGCTGTTAAAGAAATGGCTACTGCCATTAAAATTTTAGTTGCGTTTTTCATTTATTTTTATACTAGGGTTAGTTTTTGTTGTTTAATTAATCAATTATTTTCCTGGGAAATTGGGTTTTCTTTTGTTCAAAAAGGCATCTGTTCCTTCTTTGAAATCTTCTGTTACAAAGGCCTCTCCAAACTCGTATATTTCTCTTTGCATGCCATTTACATTGGGGCGGAAAAAGTCGTTTACACAGCGAATTACTTTGGCTACAGCAACAGGACTTTTGGTTGCTGTTTTTGCGAGAATTTCCCGGCACTTATCCAACAGATTTTCTTGGTTTACCACATAGTTCACCAACCCAAGATTAAAAGCAGTTTGAGCATCAATGGCATCGCCGGTTAGCAATAACTCAATGGCTTTGCCTTTGCCAACCAATTGAATCAACCGCTGGGTGCCACCATAACCCGGAGGAACACCCAAATTCACTTCGGGTTGGCCAAATTTTGCGTTTTCGCTGGCCACACGCATGTGACAGGCCATCGCCAGTTCACAACCTCCACCCAAAGCAAAACCATTCACAGCGGCAATAACCGGTTTTTCACTGTTTTCAATGGTGTTCATCACTTCATGGCCGTCGGCACTCATGCGGGTAGCCTGGTCTTCTCCAAAATGGGCAAACTCGCTGATGTCTGCCCCGGCAGCAAATGCTTTTGGGCCCGCACCGGTTAAAATGATTCCGCTAACATCTTCCCTCTTCTCCGCCTCCTGTATTGCGTGTTTGATTTCCTGAAGCGTGTCTATTGTTAAGGCATTGAGTTTTCCCTCTCTGTTAATTGTAATGGTCATCACTCCATTCTCAACAGCGGTTTGAATGTTTTCGAAAATTATAGTTTGATGGGTCATTGGGTTTTAAAAATTGCGATGGGTTTTAACCCATTCCTGAATGAATTCAATAATAGCTGCCATTTCTGTGCCCGGGGGGAAAAGCCTTGCCACACCTTGTGTGTTTAGCTCCTCAGCATCGGCATCTGGTATAATTCCGCCACCGGTAAGCAAAACATCGTCCATGCCCGATTCCTTCATCAATGAAAGCACTCTTGGAAAAACCGTGTTGTGTGCCCCTGACAATATGCTAATTCCTATGGCATCCACATCTTCCTGCAAGGCTGTTTGAACAACCATTTCAGGCGTTTGTCTTAAACCGGTGTAAATCACCTCCATTCCCGCGTCGCGAAGAGCACTGGCGATAACCTTTGCGCCCCTGTCGTGCCCGTCGAGACCAACTTTGGCGACCAGCACCCGAATGGGTCTACCGGTTTGTTTGTTGTTCATTCCGTTTGCAAATTTCGGGTTTTCTGTGAATTCTAAACAGATATTTCTTTTTTGTCGCCCACAAACAAAGTGAAAGGTTCTGCAACCTTCCACAGGTCAATAAAATAAGTTACCGGGTTTTGCTCAATCAACAGTTCGGGCTCTATTGGGTGATAAATGTAAAACTGGGTGTTTTTAAGCTCCGGCAGTGCATCGGCAAACGGCCTGAATTGTGGATCGCCTTTGCTTTGCCTGTTGCCCCTCACCTCGCCAAAAATTTCAGCAAAATTCCTATTCTCTATGATGTTTTTCCAGACTTTAGGTTCTTTGGCTATTTTGTTCCTAATGGCAAATAATTGGTCTTTTTCCGGCATATAACTGCCTGTATAAAATCCACAAGACTCAGGTCCAACCTCAACATAAAAACCCTTGCCCGACATGTCCTTTCGCCCACCAGGCGCAATCACTGCACTTCTGTTCAGTTTGTATGGTGTTTTGTCTTTTGAAAACCGAATGTCTTTGTTGATTCGAAAAATACATTCTTTTGCCTGAAGATCTATAAAATCTGGGTTGTTTGTTGCTATGGCATCGATAAGCTGTTGCACAAGGTTTTCAAATGGTTTTTTTACCTTTTCTTCATACCTTGTTCGGTTAGCATCAAACCAGGTTTTGTTGTTATTGGAAGACAACTCAATAAAGAACTCGAAAAATTCTATATCAGGCAGTTTGCTCATTATTCATTTGCACAATTACTCCGTTTTTAAAAACAGGAAGAACCGGGGCGCTGTCTATTTTAAGACAAACATCAAGGTCGCTTTCAATGTGCAGTGATTTAAACCTTTTTACATGGCTTGCCTTCTGCAAATATTTGTTTAGATCGTTTTTTGCAGAATTGTAGAGGTCTATTGCGGCCAGTGTGGCGTCGTCGAAAATATCAAACTCCGCTGAGAGTTCTGTTGCAACTGCCCCGGCAAACAGCGTATCCTCGAGGTTAAATTTGTCTTTCCAACCGGCGCAAAACAACAACAGGTCGTCGCCCCTATGTTGCAGTTCGTTAGTAAGTTGACTCAGGTTTAAAAAAGAGCCCACAAATACCGCTTTGGCGGCTTCGCACATTTGCAGTGCGCGGGTTCCGTTGGTTGTGGTAATTGCAATCTTTTTTCCGTTTACGCTTTCTTTGGTAAAATCCTGTGGAGAATTACCCAAATCAAAGCCAGGAACAGTCTCCCCATGTCTTTCTGCTGCCGCTATCCATCCCATTTTTTGCAAAGCCGCTGCATCTTCCGGTTTGGCTACCGGTAGAATTTCTGTTGCTCCATTTTTAAAGGCTGTGCACATGGTTGTGGTTGCCCTCAAAATGTCGATTACAACCACATTTTTATGGTGGATTTCTTCCTCGTACAAATGAAAAATAGCCGGACTGATGATGGTTTCAATTGTGGGCATGTTATCCTACATTAACTTTATTCATTGCGAGAGCTAAGTCCATTGTTACGAAGTGTTTAATGGCTTCCACACTTTTGTCAATCGCTGCATTAACAACTTCCTTTTCGCTGTCATCCCATTTTCCCAGCACAAAATCTGACTGCCGGCCTTTGGGAAAATTGTTTCCTATTCCAAATCGCAGTCTGGGATATTCGTTGTGTCCAAGTGTTGCATTTATGCTCTTTAAGCCATTGTGGCCGCCATCACTACCTCCGGGTCTCAGCCTCAATTTACCCAAAGGCAAAGCAAGATCATCAACCACAACCAGCATTTTTTGGGGATGGATTTTCTCTTTCTGCAACCAAAACGATACTGCCTTGCCACTCAAATTCATAAAAGTTTCTGGTTTTAACAACAACAAACTTCTGCCTTTGTAAGATATATTACAAACCCGGCCGTGTTTTTCTTCTGTCCAAATGCCGGATGTTTCCGATGCTATTTTGTCAAGAACATCAAACCCTATGTTGTGCCGGGTATATTCATAGTCGCTTCCCGGATTGCCCAAACCCACGATAAGGTATTTCATTGTTAATGATTGGGGTCGTGCAGGTGTGCGTTTTGAGGATAAACAATATGATAGATGCCCTTTTGATCAACCCAGTAGCCGGGTGGGATGCGCTTTTGTTTGAAAAACGAATATCCTTCCTCTAAGTTTTTCCAAAAATTCAACAAGTTGGGCTTGTGGCCATAATTAAATTTTAAATAGTTCCAGTTTTTAGCGTTAAAGTGGCAGGGGAAAACATCAATGGGGATTTTTGATTTTATGCCCTGAAAACTCTGCGCTTTCATGGTAATCACATAAATTTCATCCATGATGCTGTCAGTCATGGGCAAACAACCTATGGTAACGCAATCGCCGTGAACATAAATTTCGTTTCCTGGATTGTCTTTGTCGGCAAAAACCAAATCACTTTCATTGGGATAGGCGATTCGAAAACTCAAATGATAACTGCTGGACGGATTATACCTGTCGATATAGTATAGCCCTTCCGGTACCTGAAGGTCACCAAATTTTCTTTTGGGACCCAAATCGCCGCTGCCCTTGCATATTTTATATGTTTTAATCAGTTTGTGTTTGTGGTGTCCGCTATCTGCGGCCCACAACTCCAGCTGATCCTCCATTTTAAATGCTCTCCAGTAAATAAATCTGGGCGAACCAATCAATCCGCTGTCGCGAAACATCTTTCTGATTCTGGATTCATAGCGCACAGTGGCTTGTTTTACCCTATCGATTCTTGATTGCTCTTCCTCAAACGATTGAGCTTGTGTGTTAAGGTAAATTGATGCTGTTAAAACAAGCAGGAGGGTTGTTTTATTCATTAACTACAAATTTAAATTGTTTGTGTTGATTTTAGCGCCGGATATACAGAACTGCTAAAGCCCAACAAAGAGCTAAGTCCCGCAATAACCAAAATGTCTGTAAATCTTAGTTCTACAGGATAAACCACTGCGAAAGTACTTTGTGTAGTAACAAAACCGTATTGCTGTTGTAACAACACAATGGCTATTCCCAAAATCAGCCCCAATAAAGTTCCAAACAAGGCAACAATCACTCCTTCGTTGAGAAATATTCCCTTGATTTTGCCCTCGTTCATCCCTAAATATTTCAGCGTTTTTATATTGTTTTTCTTTTCAAGAACCAACATGCTCAAAGAGCCTATCAAATTAAAACTAATCAGAAGTAAAACAAAGGCCATGATGGAAAAGGCAACCCATTTTTCTGTATTAAACATTTTATATACCGCCACATTTTGCTCATACCGGTCTTTAACCTGAATTTCCGGACCTGCTAATTTTATTATTTCTTGTTTTACCGCATTCAGTTTCTGCGGGCTGCTTACTTTAATTTCATAACCACCGATAAAACCCTCTCTTTCAAATAATGCCTGAGCCCAATCCAGCGGAACAATCAGTAGTTTTTGATTCATTTCGTCTCCAGCTCTGATCATGGCCCCCACATGAATATTGTCCTCGTTCATGTCAAGCTGAGACACCCCCACGGTTTCCCTTCTTGGTGCCATCACGCTTATTCCGGAAGATTCCCCGCCTATTCCTAATTTGTAAAGCAACCCCTCTGCCATCCATGCCAGGTTTTGGCCTTGTTTTGTTGCAAACACAGGAGTTCCTGCTACCACAAGGGAATCTGTTTTTACAACACGCAGCCAGTTTTTTCCAACACCCTTAACAAGCGCAACCACCTGATTGTCCTGGTTTTGAACAACCGCGTTTTCTTCCAGCACAAAGGCACATTCTTTTACTCCATTTACTTTGTTCAATTTCATTAAAAACAACGAGTCAACAGGTATAACCTTACCAGAGACAGGAGAAAGTTTTATGTCGGCATAATAGTTTTCATAAACCTTAAAAATTAGATTTTCAAACCCATTCATTGCGCTTAATAGAACGATTAGCGCAAAAGCTCCAACAGCATAACCCAAAACAGAAATCAGAGTAATGATGTTTACCGCGGTGGTATTGCGGCGGGAAAAGAAGTAGCGTCGCGCTATAAAGAGGGGTAACCTCAATCTGTGTTTTTCTTGTTGTCTTCTTCCTGCTTCTTTAGTTTGTCAAAAATTTGCTCCATTTTGTTGGCGTAATCCTGGCTTTCGTCTTCGTAAAAACGCAAGTCGGGTACTTTTTTAACTTGGTTTTTTACCCTGCGAGCCAGTTCTTTTCGAATTTCACGATGAAACAATTCAATGTTTTCCAACACGGTTTTTCTTTGTTGGGAATTGAACAAACTTAAATAAACCTTAGCTAAAGATAAATCGGGACTGATTTGAACGCCGGAAATGGTAACAAACTGCCCACCAACCCACTCTTTATGATGCATAAATATCTCAACGAGGTCGCGCTGTATTTGTCTGGCTAGTTTTTCTTGTCTTAATCCCACGGCGCAAAGTTAGTGTAGTGTGAACAGCCTTTTTATGTTTTGTTTAAACAGCTTTGCAAATTGAAAAGTTCAGGTTTTTTCAAGCAAATAAGAAATAGCCAACTCATAGCCACTCAAACCAAAACCACTTATGTTTCCGATACAAGCCGCTGACAGTAAATCGATATGGCGTTCCGCTTCTCTTTTGTAAATATTGGACAAATGAACCCCAATTACAGGCGTTTTTACAGCAGAAACTGCGTCTGCAATGGCAATGCTCGTGTGGGCATAAGCCCCTGCATTCAGAATAATACCGGAAAAGGCGGGGTCCAGACCGGTTTTTTGGATGAAATCAATGATTTCCCCCTCAATATTGCTTTGGAAATACTGCAATTTGGCCTGAGGAAATTTGTGTTCGGCCAATTTAAGGAAGGCATCAAAATCGGTATTGCCATACCATTGCGGCTCTCTTTTTCCGGTCAGGTTTAAGTTGGGCCCATTGATTATGGCAATTTTCACGGCTGCAAAATTAGTTGTTTGTGCGTTTCACTATGGAACTATGTGGTTTTATACGCTACTTTGCATGTAATATGCCTGTCGCCGCTGTTACCGGAGCCTCTGGTTTTTTGGGTTCTCACCTCTGCGCCCTTCTTCTTCAAAAAGGATATCGAGTTCGTGCTGCAGTCAAATATGCCGTTGATATAGATAGGGTGGTTCAGTTCTGCTCCCACTATGGTGTAGAAAACACAGACATGCTTAGTGTCTATGCTGGCGTGTGGTTGTATGATACCGATGCTATATCTGATTGTTTTAAGGGCGCTGATGTTGTGTTTCACTGCGCTGCTTTGGTTGGTTTTAGAAAAAGTGATCACAATCAATTAATGGAAATAAATGGTCTGGGAACTGAGAATGTGGTGAATGCCTGTTTGAGAACAGGAATCAAACACCTGGTTCATGTATCGTCTGTGGCGGCGTTGGGCAGAGAAGATGGCCGCGAAACAACGGACGAAAACACCGTTTGGACAGACAGTACACTTAATACTTCGTACGCAATCAGTAAACATCTGGCAGAATTAGCTGTTTGGCGAGGTGTTGAAGAAGGTTTAAAGGCCTCAATGGTAAACCCGGGAATTATACTTGGTTTTTGTAAGTCGGAATCCGGGTCGGGGATGATTTATAAAAGAGCAAAAAAGGGCTCGTTACTTTACCCCTCCGGTAGCAATGGTTTTGTTGGGGTTGAAGATGTGGTCAAATTGATGGTGGCTGTTTATGAATACGGATTGTGGGGGAAACGATTTGTTGCTGTGGCAGAAAACCTTACCTATAAAACTGTTTTGGATGATTTTGCTGACGCCTATAAAAAATCGCGGCCCAGTATACGCATTAAACCAACTATGGCTCGGTTTTTAGCAGCAATCGTTGGTTTTTTTGAGGGCTTAGGAATTAATACCCCCATTCCTGCGCACGGACTCATCAGTACAAGCAGTAAAAACCAATATAAAAGTATCAATTTACACCTTGTTCCAAAGTTTCGTTTCACCCTGATTAAAGAAGTAATTCGTGCTTCAGTGGTAGCAAAAAAATAGTATTATCATAGTGCGCGGGTTGCGTACTTTTTTTGAATAATTGTGTCTTTTGATTATATTCGAAGCCCCACACCTCCTCACATTGGCAAGAAGTAAAGAAACATACCACCTTTTTATAATAAAACTGCTGGTGGTTTGCATTTCCATTATCCCCCTGTGTGCATATTCTCAAAAACATAGCCTGACAATAGGAGTGGGAAACTCTATGTTTCTGGGTGATTTGGGGGGAAGCCCCAAACTTGGTTCAAGTGGGCCTCTAGATCTCAATTTGCAGTCTATGCGATACAGTTTGTCTGCTTCGTACAGCAATATGATGTCCAATCAACTTGGCTTGAGATTTTCAGCCAGTTACATGCGTCTGTCCGGCGATGATCAATTCACCAAAAATAGTGAACGGCGTCAAAGAAACCTTTCGTTTTTTACACCCATTGTTTCAGCCAGCACAGGTGTGGTTTTTCACCCTTTCACCAAAGCCCGGTTGTATGTTTTTGGTGGGGTAGGCGCATTTTACTTTGAACCCAAAACCACTTTAAATGGACAGGTGTATAAACTCCGAAAATATGGTACCGAAGGACAATACTTTATGCCCGGTAGAAAACCTTACAAACCTATTGCTGTGTTTGCCCCTTTTGGTTTTGGTTATCGTTTGCTTACCGGAAGAAAAAGCGGAAGTCTGAATATTGAGTTTACTTTTTGCAAAAGTTTCAGCGACTATGTTGATGACGCCAGCACCTTTTATGTTGACAAAAACAAGCTGCAACAAAGCAATGGCGATGTTGCTGTGCAATTGTCAGACAGAAGCAACTCTCCCATACCCAGTTTTAGTTTGCCTGGTGGTTTGAGGGGAAACCCCAACAACATGGATAATTTCTCAACCCTACAGTTGAGTTATACCATACCCTTAAGCCATACCGGCTGGATTGGAATGTCTAACCCTGTGCGTAGAAGTCGTTATTACACACCCGGTTCGTATTGGTTTATCGGGGCTGGTCCATCCATGTTTTTGGGAGATTTAGGAGGAAGTCCTGGAATTGGTCGCCGCGGTCCTGTGGATTTGAATTTTTGGTCAACCCGCTACTCTTTTACCCTTGGTTATACCAAAATGCTTTACAAAAACCTCGGGTTTAGAATGTCTTTGGGATATGCCAGAATCAGTGGTAACGACAAATTCACCAAATATATCAGGCGTTTTCAGAGAAATTTGAGTTTTTACACCCCCATAGTAGAGGCTTATGGTGCATTCGAGTACTACCCCATTTCTAACAGGCGTCTTTATTTTCTGGGAGGTATCGGTGCTTTTTACTATGAACCCAAAACCCGTTTGAATGGCAGGGTTTACAGGGTTCGCGCGTATGGAACAGAGGGACAGTATTTTATGCCTAAAAAACAGGTTTACAATCCTGTAGCGCTTATATTTCCATTTGGTGCCGGATATAAACTAATTGATCGCGGAGTGTCTGGACCTTCTCTCAGGGTTGAATTTCGTTTCAGCAAAAGCACCACCGATTACATGGATGATGCCAGCACGGTGTTTGTTGACAAAGAGCTGCTAAAAACCAACAACGGTTATTACGCCGTTTTACTCATGGACCGTTCGTGGTCTGAGCACGAATGGTTCAGCGTGCCTGATGCAATCCGCGGAAATCCAAAAAATAAAGACAATTACACCTTTTTGCACTTTATTTACAGCGTCCCGGTGGGTTACACATTTAATCGCTTTGGGTGTTCCACCAAACAAATTGACGGACCCCGAGGAAAAACGCCTTATGGTAGCGTAACCTTTGGGGTGGGCGGTACTTTTTTTCTGGGTGATTTGGGTGGAACAGTTAAAATGGGTAGATCCGGGCCTATTGACCTTGATTACGAAACCATTAGGTATGCTGTTTCAGTAGGTTATACCCACATGTTCTCTTCTCGGGTGGGTTGGCGTTCTTCCCTTACCTATGGAAGACTTAGTGGTAACGACAAATACACCACAAATGACAAGCGCAAACAGCGAAACCTGTCGTTTTTTACACCGGTTGTACAAGGGGTTTCTGGGTTGGAATATTATCTTGACAATGCACGCCGTTTTTATGCCTTTGGTTCTGTTGGTTTGTTTTATTTTAACCCTAAAACCAAGCTCAATGGCACCATTTATAAACTTCACGAATATGGCACTGAAGGTCAGTATTTTGTGCAAGGAAGAGAGCCCTACAGAAGGGTTGCTTTTGTTTTTCCTGTGGGTCTTGGGTATTTGCTCATGAAAAACACCCAAACCGGGACATCGTTAAAAATGGAATTGTCCTTTACAAAAAACACCTCCGACTATGTTGACGATGTGAGTTGGGTTTATGTGGACAAAACACAGCTTGCAGCATCGAACGGACCTGTAGCGGTGCAGTTAATGGATCGTTCCAACTCGACCATTATTGGGTATAGCGCACCCGGTGCCATTAGGGGCAACCCCAACAATATGGATAATTACACAATGCTGCAGTTTGTTTTGAGTGTTCCTGTTGGGCCGGAAAATCTAATTTTTCGTGGTTGGAAAAATCACAAGCGACGCAGTTCTCGTTTTTTCTGGCCCGGGCGTTTCTGAAACAATTAACTTTGCACCAATGAAATGTGGTGTTGTTGTTTTCCCGGGTTCCAATTGCGACCAGGATCTCATACAAGTTCTTTCACAATATACAGGCAACAAACCTGTTGAGTTGTGGCACAAAAGCACTGAGTTGCAAGGTTGTACCCATGTTTTTTTACCTGGCGGTTTTTCTTACGGTGATTATTTACGCAGTGGTGCCATTGCCAAACTTTCTCCCGTAATGCAAGCCATAAAAGAACACGCAGCCAAAGGTGGTTTTGTGATGGGAATTTGCAATGGTTTTCAAATTTTGTGTGAAAGTGGCTTGCTGCCCGGGGCTCTGTTGCGTAACACCAACATGAAGTTTGTGTGCAAAAATGTCTTTTTGAAACCCGCCAATCTAAGCACAGATGTTACTGATGGTTGCAACGAAAACACCATTCTTAGTGTACCTATAGCACACGGAGAGGGTCGTTTTTACGCAGACAAGAAAACACTTTCAGAAATTGAAGGGAATGGTCAAGTTGTCTTTCGCTATTGCGATGAAAATGGTAACATAACCGCGGAATCTAACCCCAATGGATCGCTTAACAATATTGCAGGCGTGTGTAACAGCGGTT
>CANHCW010000041.1 GCA_947459165.1 Flavobacteriales bacterium | reverse complement strand
CAAACCCCTTTACCATGTCGGTAAGTGAAATGAAATCTTCATCCCCTTTTTGAAGAACGGCAATCTCCGCCCCTTTAACATGGATCTTCTTTTTAACTGTCATATTCTTAACTATTTAAAATTTGTTTTATACCTAATCTGAACAACTATAAGTCAAATTCAATTGAATCTTCCCCCGGTCTAATCCGCACTCATTTGTAACAATAACTGCTCTGTCCGCCGCAACTGTTCCTTGAAAAACTGATTTCGGTGTTTCTCCGCCACGGCACTCACCAGCGTGCTTTTTCCAATGAGGTTTTGCAGCCATTTCTGAACCTGATCGTTAAAATATTTATTCGCCGTACGCATGTAATTGAAGGAATTGTAACCAATATAACTGCTGCGTTTCTCCCCGGCACTGAAAAAGACACAGTTGTTGCCTATCATCAAATCGCTGATGTAAAGCGAATAGGAAGTTTGTACATATTGCCCCTTCCAGGGATTGTATTTGAAGCCCAGCTCCGCCTGCCTGTGCACCATTTCAATCAAACCCTTGAATTCCTCCATTACCTTTTGCATGGTGGCCTTTTCTTTGAAAAATCCGGCCTCCCAGTAAAATTTTATTTGTTGCAATGTGCTTTTAATGGTGTCTTCATTCCATATTTCCACCGTGGGTACACGCATGAACAATTCCGAAACACCCTTAGCCCTGCCTACCCAGTCTTCGGGGAACTGCATATCCTCCACCTTGTAACCCTGATAAGCACTGACATTCAAAATGCTCTTAGTCCAGTAAATCATTTTAAAACGGGCCAGCTCCGGAAAGAAAAAATGATAAAACAAAGGCAAATCTTCCGCTGCATAATGCAAGCTGTTGCCCTCTGATTTCAAAATGTTGGTCAAATCCTTTTCCAGACCATCCAGATAGCCCGAAAAACTGTGGGTAGAATCATCGAGTTTGTTGATTTTGAAAGTTACCACATCCGGTAATTCAGAATTCAGGGCCTCCAGCGGAATATCGAAATGCCTGCATAGCAACACCGTTTCATTCAGGGTAAGTTCTGTTTCTCCCCGCAACCGCCTGTAGGTGCTGTCGGCGCTGATGCCGAGTAACTGCGCTACCTCGTCGGCCAAACTGATATTACCCGCAACCGACCGCTTAAGAATTTCAATAAACACCGACTGATAATTTTCCTTCATCTTCCTAAACCTTTTGTAAAAACAAAACTAACAATAAAAACAAAGAATTCACCGCCCCCTAAAATCAGGGATAGATAAATACCTTAATTCAGGGATAAGTTGCCGTTCAGGCCAATTGACCGTCTTTCATCTTCAAATTGCGGTCGGCCATTCCGGCTAACTCCACATTGTGTGTAACAATGATGAAAGTTTGACCCAACTCGGTTCTCAGCTTCAAAAAATATTCGTGCAACGACTGAGCATTTTTACTGTCCAGGTTTCCACTCGGCTCATCGGCAAACACCACGCCCGGATTGTTCATCAACGCCCTGGCCACGGCAGTCCTTTGCTGTTCACCTCCGCTAAGCTGTCCCGGCTTGTGATCTGCCCTGTCTTTCAAACCAAGCAAAGTCAGCAATTCCAGCGCCCTTTTCTCGGCTTCTGAACGGCCTTTTCCTGCAATCCAGGCGGGCAAACATACATTTTCCAGCGCACTGAATTCGGGCAACAACTGATGAAACTGAAATACAAAGCCGAAGTTTCGGTTTCTGAAATCGGCCATTTTGTTACCACGCAGTTTCAGCAAATCCGTTTCCTGATAAAACAAAGTGCCCGAATCGGCATTGTCGAGAGTGCCCAATATGTGTAGCAAAGTACTTTTGCCTGCGCCGCTTTCCCCGGTAATGCTTACAATTTCGCCCTGTTGCACGACCAGCGAAATGCCATTCAGCACCTTCAGCTTTCCATAACTTTTCTCAATATTTCTGCAACCAATCAGGGCTTCGCTGCTCATTTTGTTTTCAAACCTACGGCAAAAATGCCAATTCAGCCGTTGCCTCCAAAACAGCGCAGATAAAAACCTTCACTTTTTTACCGAAAAAGGCAAAATCGGTTAATTTTGCGGCTTATTTATCAAAACGGGGAATGAACATTCACGAATATCAGGCAAAAGAAATTCTTAAAACCTACGGTGTAGCCATACAGGGCGGTTTTGTTGCTGAAACCGCTGAAGAGGCGGCCGAAGCAGCCAGAAAAGTAAAACAAGAGTTCAACAGCGACTGGTGCGTTGTTAAGGCACAAATACACGCGGGTGGCCGCGGCAAAGGCAAAATTGTCGGCACTGAACAGCGCGGTGTGCAGGTAGCCAAATCGCCGGAACAGGCGGCAGAAATTGCCGGCAACCTGCTCGGAGGAACCCTGGTAACCATTCAAACCGGCGCATCAGGCAAACTGGTAAACAAAGTTTTGGTAGCTCAGGATGTTTTCTACCCCGGCCCCACAGAACCCAAGGAATATTACATGAGTGTGCTGCTCGATCGCGGCAAAAAGCAGAATGTAATTATTTACACCACCGAAGGCGGAATGGATATTGAAGAAGTGGCCGAAAGTCATCCCGAAAAAATTCACCGCGAATGGGTTGATCCTGCAGTGGGTTTCCAGCCCTTTCAGGCACGCAAAATCGCATTCAACCTCGGTCTCGAAGGCAAATCGTTTAAAGAAATGGTGGCCTTTGTAACTGCACTCTACAAGGCTTATGAAGAAACCGACAGCAGCATGTTCGAAATTAACCCGGTGCTGAAAACCAGCGACGACCGCATTATTGCTGTTGATGCCAAGGTAAATCTCGACGACAATGCCCTGTACCGTCACCCCAAATTTGCCGAACTGCGCGACCTTGCGGAAGAAGATCCCACCGAAGTGGAAGCCGGTAAATTCAACCTCAACTTCGTTAAACTCGATGGCAATGTGGGTTGCATGGTAAACGGTGCCGGTTTGGCCATGGCTACCATGGATATCATCAAACTCAGCGGTGGTGAACCTGCCAACTTCCTCGATGTGGGTGGAACTGCCAATGCCGAAACAGTTGAAGCCGGATTCCGCATCATCATGAGTGATCCCAATGTAAAGGCCATTCTCATCAATATATTTGGTGGTATTGTGCGCTGCGACCGGGTTGCCAATGGCGTGGTAGAAGCCTACAAGAAAATTGGCGATGTAAAAATCCCAATCATTGTGCGTCTGCAAGGTACCAATGCAGAAGAAGCCAAGAAAATCATTGACGAAAGCGGATTGAAAGTATACAGCGCCATTGTGCTGAAAGAAGCCGCCGACCTGGTGAAAAAACTTCTGTCAGAGAGCAGCAATTCCTGATTTTCATCAGGTACTTGACCTCATTTCTGTTCGAAACAAACCGTTTTCGGGATGTTTGTCTATATTTGACCTGTAATTAAAAATATGGGACTTGTATCTGAATTCAGCGAGTTTATCAAAAAGGGTAATGTGATTGATTTGGCAGTGGCCGTAATCATTGGAGGTGCTTTCGAGAAAATTGTAGGCAGTTTGGTGAACGACATTGTCATGCCTATCATAGCCTACATGGGTAAACTCGAGAACATTGAAAAACTGCACGCAGGGCCGTTTACTTACGGAAAACTAATTGCCGCAATACTCAATTTTCTCCTCATTGCCATGGTGCTGTTTACCATTGTCAAAGCAGTAAACCGAACCAAAAAGCTGGTTGTAACAGAAAAAAATTCCAATGCCGAAAATCAGGCGGTGGTGAAATAACCCACTCCACAGGTTAAGTATTTGTTAAATTTGCCACCCGTTTACGAATGGGTTTTCTTTCAATATCTCTTTTGCCTGCCATTGTTTTAAGTGCCGTTCAGGATAGCGCCAAACCTGCCGATTCCCTCAACTTTTGGCGCAAAGGAGGCGAAGCCGGCATCAATGCAGCATTTTCCGGCACCAGCCCCAACTGGAGTGGCGGGTCTTCCAACAACATTGCAATCAACACTTATTTCAATGCGTTTGCCAACCGCACCTGGGATCACAGCTCCTGGGACAACACCCTTAAAATTAGTTTGGGAGCCATTTCTTCAAAGCTGAAAGACAATTTGGGCAACGATTACCGCAGCACCAAAAAGAACATGGACAACCTGTTTTTCGACAGCAAATACGGCTATTCCTTCGAAAAACTCAGGTGGCTCAGCGGTTACGGAGGCTTAAACATTCAAACCCAGCTGCTGCGAGGTTTCACCTACGGACGCGATGCCAACGGCAAAGAAATACGCAATCAGGTGAGCAGTTTTTTAAGCCAGGGTTCACTCATGTCGGCCATAGGATTGGAGGCAAAACCTTCAGACCGCTTTTTTGCGCGACTGGCCTTGTTCTCCCTCAAGCAAACCTTCCTGCTCAATCAGCGGCTTTACACACTGCGCAACACACAAACCATTGCCGGCGTAAACAAAGGTGATTTTGTGCGCAGTGAATCCGGGTTTCAAATACAAACGGGGTTGAAAAGAACCATTACATTATCGAAACAGGTGCACATCACTGCCAACTACCTGGGCTTCATTCCCTACAACTTTCGCAAAAACATCAGCCCGCTTGACAGCCGTATAGACATGGCTGTCAACCTCAAACTGGCCCGTTTCCTCAACATCAACTACACCCTCATCAGCATTTTCGATAAAAACCTCTCCCGCCCCGGCGAAAACGCCTGGCAAAACTCGTGGGTGCTGGGGTTTGGGTTTTATTATCAGCTGTGATGATGCGTTCATAAACTGAAACTTGCAGTCCAGCAGATTGACAAAACAACTAAAAATTATTAAATTTGAATTGAAATGACTTATCAAATAGAAATCCTAAATCCGAAAGCGGCAAAATTGCTTAAAGATTTAGCTGATTTGAACCTTATTGCAATCAAGGAGAATTCGAAAGAAGGATTCATTAAAGCAGTCTCAAAACTGCGCAAAAAGGCTGCAAAAGACAATATTACCCTAACTGAAATAACACAAGAGGTTGAAGCAGTAAGGGCAAAACGCCATGCTGGTAAAAAAGGATAGGGTTATAATAGATACGAATCTTTGGATTAGCTTTTTGCTAACTAAAGAATTCTCCAACCTTGACAGCCTATTTTCGCCACCAATCGTCACACTAATTTTCAGCCAAGAATTATTGGAAGAGTTTCTTGAAGTGGCGAGCCGGCCGAAATTTAAAAAATATTTCACTTTAATGGATTTGGAAGAATTATTAATTCAAATGCAAGAGCATGCAGAATTTGTGGAGGTCATTTCCCAAGTTGAATTATGCAGAGACCAAAAAGATAATTTTTTACTGTCTTTGGCAAAAGACGGGAAAGCTGACTACTTAATAACTGGCGACAAGGATTTACTAGAAATTGGACAACTTGAAAATACACCGATCATTACCATCTCACAATTTTTGAAACTAAAAAGCGAAAAGAAATAATGACATACCAACTTGCCGAAATGAAAGACAAATACATCGGCAAAGTTGGAACACCGTATGGAGCAATGTGATTGCGAGCTTCGCATGGAAGTTATGGAGAAAATGATTAAGGCAGCTAGGCAAAAAAGAAACTGAACCCAAGAGAAGCTTGGCCGCCTTGTCGGGGTTTAAAAGGCAAAGATTCCCAAACTTGAAAGCATTGCCAACAGCGCAACCATCGATACCATCATCAGGGTGTTTTAAGCATTGAAATTCGAAATCAACTTTAATGTGAAACTGGAAGATCAGTTTGTCAAACTCGCCTGAGTTTAACCCAAAACCAAAGCACTAGCGAGCTAGGCTGCTCCCATTTCCTCCAAAAACCTCTCCCGCCCCGGCGAAAACGCCTGGCAAAACTCGTGGGTGCTGGGGTTTGGGTTTTATTATCAGCTGTAAAGCCCAAAAGCGGTATTTCATCCGTTTGCTGTGTAAACGGCAAAAACATGTAGCCGGCACAACGAAATAATAAACAATTCATTGCCTCTTCAAAACCACCCTATTTCGATTTTTTTTGAATTTTTTAATTGTAGATTTAAATAACTTTTTATAGGTTTGTGGGTACGCATTGCAAAACGGCGAGACAAATAATGTCTGCAGCAATGTGGATGATCAAAACATGAACCTCGAAGACCTAAAACAAGAAGTCATCTATTCCAACAGCCCTTCCCGGCTGCGTGAAATGACCGTGGATATAGCCATGGAAATTTCTCGCCAGCATGTGTTGCTGGTTAAAACGGATGATGCCGTTCTGAAAACAGAAATACGGGGCAAAATTTCGGTGCTTTCAACCCTGCAAAACATCATAGACAAGCGCATGGATGAAGTAATACTGGCCGAAAAAGAAGATGAAAAAAAGGAACTCTACACCAACCGCCAATACCGAAAAGCCGCTGAAGCCATCTTACCCAAAGAAACGCTAGACCAACTCTATCAAATGTCAACCATGGAATACAAAAAGTTTAAGGAGCTGCGCGCCGCGCTGAAAAATGAGAGGGGGAGGGTGTGAGGTGGAAACTGCAACAATCTACATAAACACAGGCATAACCTCCCGATTTGGGGTTATAGGCGATATGGAGCAGCGGATATACGAGAGTTACCTGCAAGGCTGGCGGACGTGCTAACATGAAACTTTAATGCAAAAGGACAATAAATAAATTTCATCAAACAATTAATAACAATTAAAATCAAACAAAATGACAGACCAAAAAATTCAAGAAACCGTTGATGCTATCAAAGCACAATTTGAGAAAAGAATCGAAGAAATCAGTAAAAATGGTTCGGACAGAATCAATGAAATTACAGACGATTCTCCAGAACCTAATAATGTAGAAGCTACATTAAATGTAACTTTTGACGTTAAATGGAAAACGACTTCAATAAAGTTTGACATTCCAAAATTCACCAATGAACGCCAAACAATTTCGTTTGATGTTCCAACTGTAAAAATGGTTACAAAAACTTTCTCATGGGATGAGCCTGCAACAAGAATGGTAACAAAGTGCATAGGAAAAAAACCGGAATTCTATTGCCATGGTTTTCCCCCAAAATGCAAAGTTGAAATGACTTGTATTTATGCAGACGTTCCAGAAGTTTATATGAGAAGAAGAGAAATTAAAACTGACATCCCTGAATTTGCAATGAAAAGACAAGAAATTTCATTTGACAAACCTGTAGTTAGTTTACAAACAATTGAAATTAAACTTGACTTGCCACAATTCTATCTTCGTGAGCTTACTGGTGAACTTCGTGACCAACAAAATGAGATTGAAGATGTAAGTAGTGATATGGAAACAGAAATAACAAAGGCTCAAAATGAAATGGACGCAAAACTTTTAACTGAAATTTCCGCTCAAATCACTACTTTGTTTTCAGAAATAAGAACATCTTTACTTAGTGAAAGAGCAAATGTTTCGACATATTATGACGAAGCAATTTCAAAGATGAAAACTACAATTAAAATTTTGAAAGAAAACAACGCAGTTGACGAAGTTGGTAAATTAGAACCTGAACTATCAAAACTTGTTTCAGATTACTCTCAAATTTTATCGGAGATTGATAAAAGTATTGAAGACTTAAATCTTCAACAAATAGAAGCAATTAAAAACTTAAAAATACAATAACAATGGCATTTTGGTTAGAAACAATTCAATTTGGACTTAAAGAAATTAAAGAACTTTTTTCAAAACAAAAAGAAAAAAAAACACAGTCATATGAAGCAATAGAAGCTATTTATGAAGCCGCAAACGAGACAACAGTTTTTTTTCAAGAATGTATGCGAAAAGTAGAAAAGCCAAACAAGGACTTGAGCAAAATTTGGATGGACGCTGCGAAAAAAGTTCGGGACATTGATGAACAACTATATTTTCGGTTATTAGGTAAAGCAGAGTATTGGTCTGACCCGACAATTTGGACAGATGAAAAAATTACTAAAGCAAACATTTCATTAGACTCAATTAAAAGCGATGCAAAACAAATACTTGCTGACCGCGACTAAAAGACAGAAGCCCAGCAGGTAACAGCACATTTGCAATAGGCGGGGTTTCGTGCTCCGCAGACAGTTTAGTGGTAGCCGAAAGTTCAGTGCTCCGCATAAACATTAGTGGTAAAAATCCCGCCCATCGCAAATCTGCAAAACGTTGTATGCAAGTTAGAATACCAACTCACAGAATTAGAGAGTGTTGCAAACATTCAAATTCTTTTGACTTCGCATTTTTACAATCTGCAAATCCGATAATTTTCGGAAGCAGAAATTTAACGGTTTGGCCATAATAAAGGTATAGAAATATGAATAAAAAACTTTTCAAAATCGCAATCTTGTTGCTCTTTCTAGGAGCTGCTACAATTACAAATGCTCAAAATTGGAGCCTTTCCGGAAACAATCTAAACGGAGTTTCAACTCCTAAACTCGGATCAACCGACAATTTTGACTTTAAATTCTATTCAAACGACCAATTTAGAATGAATCTTACCAAAACAGGTTGGTTAGGGCTGAATATCGATCAACCACGAGGTTGGATGGAGGTAAACTACTGCCCTCCTCCGGGTATTAGCCAAACAGGTTCTATTGTAACTCTTCACAAGTGCAACGGCAATGTTACGATGGCAACCAACTTTACTCCCGATTTTATTGGTGGGGCTGTAACTGCAATAGACACATCACTCTCCGGCGGAGGAGGAGAAGGTAGCGGAGGAAGTGCTCCGTTTGTTATTCCCATCAACTTTGCTACGGGTAACATTACAAACATTCTTTCGCCACTTTACGGCACAGAAAGCCCAATGTTTTGGGTAAGAAAGCAAATCCCTCCAGGAATCTGGCCAGGTGCATCAGGACCGGATGAGTTTGACACTAAATTTATTGTAATGCCCGATGGAAGTTGTGGAATAAACATTGCCCAACCTCGTGCGGCATTGGATGTAAGAGGCAGCAATGCACCCAACCGACCTGCCGCCATATTTGGCTCACGAGCATTGGGAACAGGTTATACTGATCCTGTAACCGGTTTATATCAATACTACACCCAACAAATACACCTTGTTCCGGTACTTAAAACCAATGGATACAATCGTATTACGCAACAAGGCGACCAAGGTTTATTTTTCACCGATGGAAAAGGTGCATCTGGAGCAAACTCGCAAAGTGCCTTGGTCATCGCTCCGTGGGCTGCCAGCGGTGACTCGTGTGTGGGTGGTATGCGAATGGACAGAAATGGAAATATTGAATTTAGAGGTGATCTCCGAACTACCAAGGTAAAAGTGGATGCGAACTGGTGGTGTGATTTTGTGTTTGCACCTGATTACAAGCTTCGGCCCTTAGCTGAAGTTGAATCATACATCAACAAGAACAAACATCTACCCGATATGCCAAGTGAAGTGGAAGTGTTGGAAAATGGTATTGACGTGGCCGATATGCAAGCTTTACAACAGCAAAAAATAGAAGAATTAACTTTGTACATTATCCAACTTCAAAAACAGATGGAGGCAATGAAGTTGGAGTTGGAAGATCTTAAACAATAAGGTTATGAAAGCATTTATTGCAATATATATTGTATTTACAACCACAAACTTATTTGGACAAAATGCAGATAGCATATTCGAGACAAATCCAATGAACGCAATTTATCTTGAATTGGGGGGTAACAGTATATTATATGGTATAAATTATGAAAGAGCCCTTACAAGCCTTGGGAAACAAACATTTGCTACAAGCTTTGGCTATGGATTTTCTTCGAGCAGATTGGGAACATTCAATGAAATTGTAATACCCATTGAAGTTAAACTAATAAATGGAATCGGTAAAAAAAATCATTTCGAATATGGACTTGGGGCTACATATAATTATGACACTGACAGACCAGATAATGTTGTTAATGGTGTTGCTGTTCCACAGTCTAAACATAGAATGGTTAATTTCGTCAGAATAGGATACAGATATTCCTCCCACCAAGGATTCTTGTTCAGAATTGGATTAACTCCTTTAATCAGTAGTAAGTCTGAACCTATGGTAAATTTATGGGGTGGTATTTCTTTAGGGTATTGTTTTTAATGAATAAAATATGCAAGTAAATAGAATTAATAAGGCAGCACTAATAATGCTTGTGGTTACTTTGGTTTTTGGTGTAAATGCTTGTAAAGACAAGTGTGATGACCCCACAGATATGGATTGTGAGAACTACAACCCGTGTTATGGCAAAGAAAGAACTTCCGCCTATTTTATTGTGGAAGAGAGCTTGGGCGAACATTGGATAGAATGTGATACTATCAATGGAAGAGGAAATGTATCAGCCGTTAGGTTCACTGCCTTGCAAGATGCCGATAGCTTTATTTGGACACTGGGTTCAGAAACCGTCCACAGCAAAAGTTTCATACGACAGGGTTTTCCACCAAACGAGCATATCCCCGTATCATTAATAGTGATAAATAAAAATCCGAACAATAAATGCCATCCTTTAGACGATGGAAGAGATACTTTTAATAGAATGTTATATGTTTGGGGTAGCGAATCTTACTGGGATGAAGCAAGCAAAAAGTATGTAGTTAATAATCCATTACCCATACAGGGGCAATACCAAGGTTATTTTGAAAGTAACCCTAGAAAGCAGGTTATTGTTACTTTAGAAGATACTTCAAGGTACTGTTCTAAATTACAATATGAGTATCTTTTGGCAAAATCTATAAATCTCCCAGATGGCTATTTTCAACCCTGTAATGATGATGAAAATTGTGGCTACTTTTTTGGTGGTTGGACAAAGCGGGCAATTGCTGCAACTTTAGCAATGCGTGTTTACAGAAGGGATAGTTACAATAATTTTCAAGGAGATTCTGTATATCAACTCAATGGTTTTATGCAATTAAGCAGAGACTTGAAAGAAATAAAAATTGATCTTGAATACTATCCACTGTGGGATGCAGTGGAGAAAAAAACATTAAAAAAAGATAATTTTAAAGGAATAAAAATAAAATGAAAAATATCATAAAATTAGGACTATTGTTGCTTTGCATTAGTACCTCAAATATCGACCTATTGGCACAATGTGCCAATACCATTAATACCCAATCTACCGATTGGCGTAACTATCCAACTACCAGTAACAACGACTGGGATTGGACACAAGCAGGTTCAACTTATCCTGCCTACCTTGATAATAATTTAAGTAACCCGAGTATGTATATCGAATTACCCTACTTCTGCACGAAACCACCTGGCACAGGTTCGTGTGATGGGTTTCATAATGTAGAGAGTTACCAGTTTAAAGGCAACTCAAAACAATTTCAAGACATCAATCCTGAGGATGGTTGGGAATTGTTGCTAAAAGATTTCGGTACTCCAAATCCACCCGGACAATCTACAGGCGGAACCGGACGTAACAACCCTTATTTTATATTGTACAATAAGTACAATGGTAAAATGAAGGTTTATGTGGCAATGATGGGCATACATTCAAAGCAGTCAACCTTCGTGAGGTTGGGTTTTGACAATGCTGATCCCGGCACATCTAAATCCAACACAAATCAAGCTACAAGGGCTTTATTTTCTCCAGCAGAATCCATTCAGAAAACAGTTTTAGAATTTAAACCCGTTTTGGAATACAAACAGATGAATCAGGTACTGGCATTTCAAAGTGCAAATGACTATCAATGGATGGTTTGTGAACTAACCACCAGTTACGACCCCTGTACTTGTGAAAATGCTCCGAATCACCCCAATGATATCAGTACTTTAACAATGCAATTAGTAAGTGTTGGTACGGTTAGCATTGAGGCCACTATTGATGGCAAAGCAACTCCAGAGAATGTGGCTTCAGGAACCACCGCAAGCTCAACTACAGATGGATCTTTAGCCTCGTTTTTTGATGTAATCACCGATGGGGGTGACGCGGCACAGAAAGGCAAAAAAGACTGGGAGAATACTGGCAAAACAATGAAAGATATTGTAGATTTTGGCAATGAAGTTTTGGTAAAGCAACTAGCCAAAGAATGGCTAAAAAAGGATAATCCAAAGTGGGATAATGACAGTTTGAAAAGCCTAAATAAAGCTGCCCTGAAACTACTACTGGCAGCACCCGATTCAGTTAAAAAAATGTTTGGTGTTAGACAACCAAAAAACACTCAATTAGGAAAGGTGCTTGAAGCAACAAAAGGCATAGCATCTACTTTGCCCTATGTGGGGATGGCTATTGGCATTATAGACTACTTGGTTGATGGCGGCGAAGAAACTAAGTCTTCCGAAAAAAGCGGTCCAGTAACATATGATATCAACCTACGATTAAATGGCACACTAACTGAAAGTCAGCCGGTTTCAAATATTTCATTTTTTACTCCTGGTTCACCAGTTCCATCATCTACTGGTCAACATTTGTCACCCATTTACAACAATGTTCTTGGGGTGTTTAATGTATTGGAATTACCTGATTTAGAGTATGCCGAATTAAACCCAAACATTTCTATTGGTAATCGAATTTTTAGCGGAAATAGTTGTATGGACTCTTATGATGAACTTAACAATTTAGAAGGAGCAGGTGATGTTAAATTAAGGCAATATAGACCCAAAACGAACATTAAATACGTTGTAAATCCAGCTTCGGATATGGAAGTGCATAGCATTGACGCTGCCATAATTTTAGAGTATAAAAATGACCAATCGCTTTTTGTTACCCGACCAGATCAAATTTCAGGTAACGTGGCAATGCCTTATCACAATATGATGGCTTTTTCAAATTCGCAACTTGACAATTGGTGCAATCTTTTTAGTCCTCCTATTCCTAATTGCGATACATCTGTGTCGGGTTTGGAACGAAGAGTAGATGACATCATTAGCTCTACAGGATTAAAACTTGATTTTGTATCCGCTAAGTACCCTACTGATCAAAATACTTTTATCCGTTTTCGGACAGGCTATGTGCCAATCACTTGTTTTACATCTTCCGATTTTATGCTATTAGGTTCAAATAATTTCGGAAAAGTATATGTAAAACTGTATATAAAATTAAAACACAAAACTAATATAAATGCAGAACCTGTAACAATGATCATAACATACGACTGGACGGAAAAAGTGAAGCTAGCTACTAAATTGACATCTCCCACTGGAACATATAATACATCAATATTCGCAGGATCAATTGGTTGGGATGAAAAATGGTTTAAGTGCGGGGTTGGGAATTTTAGTGCTGGAGTATACTCTAACTACCACTATGGTAGCAATTGGTTCCTGGATAATGTGCCATTTGGAAATAAAGGAATATACTTACCAGATAACTATTCATACTCTAATGAACAGTTTCTTAATGTAGAAGACAGATTAACAATTCCTTCAGGTGCTAATATACCCAACAATTCTGTAATTAAAGCAGGAGGGGTAATAACTATTAAACCTAATGTAAATTTTGGGAACAACATCCTTATAGTATCAGGGGTTAAAATTGATTTACAAGCACCCAATACAATTAATCCAAATGTAGAGTTAAGGATTGACCCATTAAACGAAATCTTATTTAACTGTACTGATTTTGATTATGCTTCATTACATAATAGCCAAACAGAGATAAATCAATTCTGCGGAAAGACTGCATATACTGAACTTGTCTATGCGTCTGCACCTAAAATTAATGACCCCAATGAAGAAAAGAATAACTCAGTTACACAAACCGATTTCAACTTCCTTTTAGTTCCTAATCCGAGCAATGGAATAGCCAGTTTAGAATTTAGTAAAGAATTAAACAATTTTAACATAGAAATCTGTGATGTTACAGGCAAGGTTGTTTATCGTTCCGAAAAGTTAGAATCCGCAACTCAGTTTGACATTGACATAAGTAGTTTCAAAGATGGAATATATTTTGTGAGAATTACATCTATTTACGGAATTTTGGGAAATGCCAAGCTGATTAAACAGTAAAAAAGCAGATGCACATTGGGTGGCTCGCAAGCCAAGCTATAATCCAGCCACCCAAAGAGCATCTGAAACCAAAGGGAGATAACCTGCATACAACATCACCTACAAAAAATTGGCGGTTTAGTGCATCGTATGAAAGTTTTGTAGTGGTACAAAATTTCGTTCTTCGTATGAACATTCGTAGTAAAAATCGCCAACTTCTTGTAGCTGAGAAACGTTCTGCGGGAAGCAATAAAAAATGAAACCGGCGATTTGTGAAATTAGACAAAAATCGTTTTTTGCAAAATATATTTCCTTAATATGCGTTAATACAGCATGATGAAAAGCGTTGTAACTGTCATTGCCGCCGCCTTTTTCTCTTT
>CANHCW010000040.1 GCA_947459165.1 Flavobacteriales bacterium | reverse complement strand
CAAAAGCGGTTTGGGCAGGGACCAGGTAGATGGCAAAATCAGGTCTTTTCAGTGCCAGCCACACAAAGCCCTCGGCCAGTTGTTGAATGCCAAAAATAAGCGGGAACTGAGCCAGCCCTTTTTCTGCGGGGTTTCGGGCCAGCCAAAGTGATCCTGCGGCTGCCAATCCCAAACCACCCGCGGCCACAAAACTGGCGGTAGCGGAAAAACACATTCATACAATTTACAAAAGGTTTGCAGCTCCGTTTTGACGGGCATCATGCCCATGTATGATTTTCAGTGCCTGCGAACCTGCAACATATCGCACAACTCTAAAAGCAATGAAGTGTTGACCCCTTGCGATTGTAATTGTTCTAGGTCATGGAGGCAGCCGTTGTGGAATTCGTCGGCCACCGCTTTTAATTTTTTGTCAAGTTCATATTCCTTGAGCTTTTTCAAGGTAATTTGAACCCTTTCTTGACCAATGTGTTTGCTCCACAAATCGTCAATGTTGAAATGCGATGAAGCCATGATATACAGCAGGGTTTTCTTTCCTTCTTCAATGTCTCCTCCGGGTTTTTTACCGGTCATTGCGGGATCACCGAAAGCATCCAGCCAATCGTCGTTAAGCTGAAAAGACAAACCTAGATTAATGGCAAAATCGTACAGGTTTTCACAAACTGCCTTCTCTGCACCGGCCACCATGGCGCCACACTGCAAGCTACAACCTAAAAGCACCGCTGTTTTTAGGCGTATCATTTCCAGATAATACGCTTCAGATACCTCATCAAGGCTTGCCGAATCCATATCCATTTGTTGCCCTTCGCAAACTTCCCGGGCGGTTTTGGTAAGCAGAGCCATTATTTCATTGCGCGATGGGTGTTGGTAATCGAGCAACATTTGGTAAACCGCAATAAGCATGTTGTCGCCGGAAAGAATACCCTCTGAAATGCTCCATTTTTCATGTACAGTGGGTTCTCCACGACGGGTAGAGGCATTGTCCATGATGTCATCGTGCACCAGCGTAAAGTTGTGAAAAACCTCCATGCTGTGTGCCGGTATCAAAGCATCTTCAGGATTTGCTCCGCAGCACTGCGCACCGATGAGGGTAAGCAGTGGGCGAATGCGTTTGCCACCCAAGGACATGATATAGTTCATGGGGTCGTATAATGCATTGGGACTGCCTGTAAATGGATGCAGACTCAAGTGCGAAGCGTATAAATGGGAGAGGGTTTGCAGGTTGCTCACAGCTTTGCGAAAGTAAAGGAACAATTGCTTTCGCTGTTCAGTTTTTCAAAATTTGGCAGAACATCAATCTTCGGCGAGAAAAAAATCAATTTGTCGGGTTTGCGGGTTGGCGGTTTTTACCTTGATAGTGATTACATCCCCAAGGTGAAAGCTGCGTTTGGTGCGGCGCCCCATCACTTTTCTTTCATTTTCGTAATAGTCGAAACGGTCGCCGCGAATTTCAGATAAACGAATCATGCCTTCACAATGATTTTCAATAATTTCAGCATAAATGCCCCATTCTGTAACGCCGCTGATGACAGCTTCAAAATAGCGACCTACATGAGCAGAGAGGTATTCTGCCATTTTGTATTTGGTGCTGGCCCTTTCGGCTTCAGCGGCTTTTTGTTCCATGCTGCTGCTGTGTTTGGCCATTTCTTCAATGTGATTTTCCGAAATGCCGGGTTCCTGGTTGTGCAGGTAGCGGAACAACAGTCTGTGAGCCAATAAATCGGGGTAGCGGCGAATAGGAGAGGTGAAGTGGGTGTAAAAACCAAAGGCTAGCCCAAAATGATCGCTGCGTTTGCCTGTGTAAACTGCCTTGGCCATGCTGCGGAGAGCCATTTGCTGCAATACATCCTGCTCGGGTTGCCCTTCCACATCGTGCAGCAATTTATTTAATGTTTTGCGCAGATTTTTTTCAGTGCTGATATCGATGCTGTGCCCGAAAAGTTTGGCAAATTTGGCAAATTCAAGCAAGCGGTCGGTAGGTGGGGCGTCATGAGCCCTGTATATGTAAGGCAGTTCGGGTTTTTGTTTGGTTTTAACAAAATGAGCCACTTCACGGTTGGCCAGTAGCATAAACTCCTCAATCAGTTTGTGGGCTTCGAAGCGTTTTTTTACCATCACTTCCAGCGATTTACCATTGGGGTCCAGTTTAAATCGGATTTCATCGGTTTCAAACGATATGGCTCCGCTTTGTTTGCGTTCGGCCTGCAGTTTTTCCGCCAGATTATTCAGGGTTTGAAGTTCTTCAGCAAGGTCGCCTTCGCCGCTTACAATTCTTTCCTGCGCTTCTTCGTAAGAAAAGCGGCGTCTGCTGTGAATGACCGTTTTTCCAAACCACCTGTTTATAACTGTGTACTGTGCATCAATTTCAAAAACAGCAGAAAAAGCCAGTCTGTCTTCGTGAGGGCGCAAGCTGCAGAGGTTGTTGCTGAGAATTTCCGGCAGCATGGGAATGGTGCGATCGGCCAGGTACACGCTGGTGCCACGCATCAGGGCTTCTGCATCGAGGTGGCTGCCTTCTTTCACATAATGACTTACATCGGCAATGTGAACGCCCAGTTCATACCTGTCTTTATCAAGCTGACGAAACGAAATGGCATCGTCGAAATCTTTGGCGTCCGCCGGGTCAATTGTTATGGTGAGTATTTCTCTAAAATCGCGGCGCTGCTCAAGATCGGACTTGTCTATTTTTTGTCCAAATGATTCGGCCTCGTTTTCAACCTTTTCGGGAAATTTAACAGCGAAACCGAACTCGGCCACTATAGCGTGCATTTCAGTATCATTACTACCGGGTTTGCCTAAAACTTCAATCAGTTTTCCAATGGGATTGCGGCTGTTTTGCGGAAAATCATACACTTCCACCACGGCTTTCATCCCATCGAGTTCATTGTCGGTTTTGCTGTCGAGTTTGATATCGTAATTGAACGGGCTTTTATCGGGAATGAGGTACCCTTTGTTCTCAAAAACATCCAGGCTGCCCACATATCGTCGTCTGTTTCGCTGCGCAACTTTTTCAACTCGCCCTTTGGGGCGGTTGCCTTTGGTAATGACTTCCACCACTACTTTATCGCCGGGCAGTGCATGGTTCAGCCATTCCTTGGGAATAAAAATGTCGCCGGTTTTCAGGTCACCGCTTTCGGGGGTTACAAATGCATCTCCGCTTCGGGTAAAATCAATCACGCCAATAATTTCCAGTGGTGGATGCTTAAATCGAAATTGACCTTTGCTGCTCTGTTCTACCTTACCTATTTGGGCAAGGCGAAGCAGGGCTTTGTACACCATGTCGTTGTTGAGTTTGGCTTCCGGCGGTATGCGGCTCAGAACACGGTTGGCATTCAGGGTTCCTTTGGGCGTGTCTTCCAACACAGCCAACACAATTTTTTCGGTGAATGATAGTTTTTCAGAACTCAATACCGCAAAGTTCGGTGAAAATGTAGGGAAGAGTTGATGTGGTTGAGAATTATACCTGAAAAGAGTGGGGTGGGTGCTCCGAGTTGCACTCGGAGGTAGGGGGTGTTCAATCCCTGTCGGGATTGGGAGTGATGCGAGTAATGGGAATTGTGTTTTGGTGGGGCTCCGAGTTGCACTCGGAGGTAAGGGTGGGTTCAATCCCTGTCGGGATTGGGAGTGATGCGAGAAATGGATTGTGTTTTGGTGGGTGCTCCGAGTTGCACTCGGAGGTAAGTGTGGGTTCAATCCCTGTCGGGATTGGGAGTAATGTGAGTAATGGGAATTGTGTTTTGGTGGGGCTCCGAGTTGTACTCGGAGGTAAGGGGAGTTCAATCCCTGTCGGGATTGGGAGGAATGTGAGTAATGGGAATTGTGTTTTGGTGGGGCTCCGAGTTGCACTCGGAGGTAAGTGTGGGTTCAATCCCTGTCGGGATTGGGAGGAATGTGAGTAATGGGGATTGTGTTTTGGTGGGGCTCCGAGTTGTACTCGGAGGTAAGGGTGGGTTCAATCCCTGTCGGGATTGGGAGGAATGTGAGTAATGGGAATTGTGTTTTGATGGGGCTCCGAGTTGTACTCGGAGGTAAGGGGAGTTCAATCCCTGTTGGGATTGGGAGTGGGGGATTGGAGAATATGGGGAGATTTGCGGGGTTTGACAAGCCCGGAGGGCTTGAATGGGTATAGCCATCAGAGAATCTGGTGGCTTTGTGAGGGTAGAATAAACAACTCCGGAGGAGTTGAATGGTGGTGTTAGCGAAAAGCGAAATAGAAATAAAAGTTGTGCAATATGAAATGGTTAGATTGTGTTTTTTATGAAAAACATGTATATTTGTGTTAGAAATTTTTTTATTTATGCAATTTTTTATAAAAGTTTTATATTATGAGTACCTACACGCAAATCATTTATCAGATTGTTTTTAGCACCAAGTACAGAGAGCCTGTTCTGCATAAAAAGGGCAGACGAGAGTTGTTTAATTACATTAAGGGAATTATAACAAAAAAGGGTTGCAAGGTTTATGAAATTAATGGTGTGGAAGACCATATTCACATTCTAACACATTTACACCAAAGTATTGCATTGGCTTCGCTTGTTAAGGACATTAAAGTTGCAAGTTCTATGTATATCAAGGAGAAAAATTTGTTCAAGGGATTCTTAAGCTGGCAGCTGGGTTATGGAGCTTTCACTTACAATGTGCGTGAAAAAGAAAAGTTGGTGAATTATGTAAGAAAACAAGAGGTTCATCATGCGCGCAAGTCTTCCGCCGATGAGCTGATTGAGTTGCTCGCGGAGAATGGCGTTGAGTATGATGAGAGGTTTTTGGAGTGATGATAAAGGTTGGTGGATGCTCCGAGTTGCACTCGGAGGTAAGGGGAGTTCAATCCCTGTCGGGATTGGGAGTGATGTGAGAAATGGATTGTGTTTTGGCGGCGCTCCGAGTTGCACTCGAAGGTAAGGGGAGTTCAATCCCTGTCGGGATTGGGAGTGATGTGAGAAATGGATTGTGTTTTGGCGGCGCTCCGAGTTGCACTCGAAGGTAAGCGAGGGTTCAATCCCTGTCGGGATTGGGAGTGGGGTGTGGGGCTAAGCCCGGAGGGCTTGAATGGGTATGGATGTTTTAGAATCTGAAGGCTGAAGGTTGGGAAATGGTTTTGCATAGATGGTGAAAATTCAAACGGGTGCAATCAAACTGATTTATTATTTTTGGAGTTCTGAATAAGACATTAAAAAATATATTGCTCGTTTCTTTTCCTGTATTTTTCATTTCGTTTGTTCTAATTGAAATTGGAATCAGGCTATTTAAACCGCATCTGGATTTGTATGAAGTAACAGGAAGAAAATCCTCTCAAAACCCTATGGAATCCTGGGCTGTTTCCGATCCGTTTTGCGCATACATGTCAAAAGTGAGCCGCCATGAAATTGGTAAAAGGGTCAATTCTCACGGCTTCATTTCAACTCCGGAATTGAAAATAAAAAAAGAGAAAAACACAATTCGGTTGGTGTTTTTAGGGGAGTCTTCAACTGCCGGGACAGGTGTTAACTTACATGATACAGCGACCTGGCCATGGAGAACTGCACAAAAACTTAAGAAGGTAGCAGTAGGCAATGTTAAAATTGAATTTATCAATGCAGCTTTAGGTGGTTATACCTCTTTTGAATCTTACGGTAAGCTTTGGAGCCGACTGATCTATTATGAACCCGATATCGTTATTGTAAATCACGGATGGAACGACATGTACTATTTCGACTATGCGGATTCCCCTTTCGCCTGGCGCAATAAATTTGATTTTAAAAAATCAGGTAAATTCACTCTCATTTCACCACACTGGATTGACCCATGGATAAGGTGGTCTCAATTGTTATCTAAAATCAGATTTTGGTATTCATCCAGCAGAGAAAGGGGCGAAATTTCAGTCTCAAAATCCATCTTAAAAAATAACTTTAATTCAAAGGGAGTCGAAGTGTTCAAAAACAATATTCGATTCATAAGAGATTTGTGCTCAGCCAGAAAAATTGAACTTTTCGTTTGCAAACAACCAACATTGATTAGTAAATATACCAGCGAAAATGACAAAAAAAGATGCAGATACGAGTTTCATGGTTTTGATCATCATGCCCACATTCAGGCATTCGGTTCTTTGTACCAGGTCTTAGAAGCTGAAAATTTGAATCAAATAGACTTAACATCACTATCGGGAAAGTCGGAGAACTTTTATGATCACATTCATCCTACAGAGCTTGGAGCAGATCAGATTGCTGAAATTGTTGCAGATACATTGCTCCGTAAGAGCACTTATTTTAAAAACAATTAGAAATTTACTATTCAGTCCAATGAGCAAAATGATAGAATGGCAACATTCAATTTTTGAAGAGAAATATTTTAAAACCTACTTCTCTACATAATTCAAATCTTTGTGGAAGCTCTCTTTAACGGTGTATGCTCCCCAGATGGCCAGAATAACGCAAACAGAACCCACAATTAATGCTGCATGGGAGTTGGATAAACCGCCGATATTCTTATCGGTAAGAGCTGTGAAGCCAAGTGTAATGGGAACTACGCCTCCACGAACGAAATTCGGGACGGTGGCGGTGACGGTGCTACGAATGTTGGTGCCAAACTGTTCGCTGGCATTGGTAACAAACAGAGCCCAATATCCGGTCGCCAGTCCTAACAAATAACTCATCGTTTTTAACCCGGTTACCGAGAGATTGTGATTAAACAAATACACGCAGGTTAGAACCACTATGCCGAACAAATTTAGAAAAATGACTTTTCGGCGGCTTTTGAACAATTGAGATAGTAAGCCTGACAGCAAATCGCCGCTGCTCAAACCAAGATAACTCCACATCACCATTTCTGAGGTTTTAATTTGTCCGACTACTTCCGGGGAATTTTCGGCAATGAACTTGTGCGATAATGCTATTAATACCCCCACCACAAACCAAACAGGCAAACCGATTACAATGCAGGCCAGGTATTTTTTGAATGTGGGCCAGTCGCGCAATAACATAAAAAAGTTTCCTTTTACCACATTGGTTTGTTTCAGTTCGTGAAACATGCTGCTTTCAAAAGTGCCGGCGCGCAATGCGAGCAGTACAAGGCCCAAAACGCCTCCCATGATATAGGCAGTCTGCCAGTTTTCAATTTTAGTTCCTGCAAAATTTTGAATGATTGAACTGAGTTGACTTAAATTGGAAACCCAGAAGGCAAACACTGCGCCCAGCGCACCGAAAGTAACAATAATCATGGTGCCTATGCCCCGTTTTTTAGTGGGCATACTCTCTGCAACCAATGTAATGGCAGCACCCAATTCTCCGGCCAGTCCCACTCCTGCAATGAATCGCCAAATGGAATATTCTGTGAGATTGGTGACAAATGCATTGGCAATGTTGGCTACACTATAAAGCAATATACTGCCAAACAACACCGAAACCCTGCCTCTGCGGTCACCCCATATTCCCCATAAAAGACCACCAACCAGCATTCCAGTCATTTGCCAATTGAACAAAGTGGTTTCAAATTGAGGTGCTATTTTCAGAGACTCCAGACTCTCTTTTTTAATTATGTTGAAAAGAATAAGGTCATATATATCAACAAAATAGCCGAGAGAGGCAACTACAATCAGCAGGACGATGTTTTTACTTTTGCTCATGTTCTAAAATACTTTGCCAAATATGAGCAAATTTTCTCCAGGTTCAGCTTGTCGGTATCATCGAAATCATTAAAATTTACAGAATCAGCATCCAACACTGCCAAAACGGCGTCGTTATTTATAATCGGAACAACGATTTCGCTGTTGCTTAAGGAAGAACAGGCAATATGACCGGGAAATTCGTGCACATTGCCCACCACGATTGTGTTTTGGGTTTTCCATGAAGTGCCGCAAACTCCTCTTCCATGGGAAATTCGAGTACAGGCAACAGGCCCTTGAAATGGTCCAAGTACCAGCTCGTTATCTGCAACAATGTAAAAACCAATCCAATGCCAGTTGAAAATTTCTTTCAAAATGGCGCTTGTGTTGGCGAGGTTGGCGATCATGCTTGACTCGCCATGGCAAACAGCCCGAATTGACTGTGTGGCGGTCGCATACTTTTCCTCTTTTGAAAGATTTTGAGAATTTAATTGTTTAAGATTGTGCAACATACCCGTAAATTGATTTTATTGATTTGGCGCTTTGGCTTGTTCGGTTTAAGTTTGAAGGTTCTATTCTTCTACAAAGTTCGTGCAAGTTACCAATAAAGAACCTTTTGAAGTGGTTTTTACCTTTGTTCGGCATCCTTATTTTGGGTTGCTAGTTGAGGCCAATGCCGTTCAACTACTAGGCAATGGCGATTATTCCTTAACATTTCAACGGGTTAGAGAAAAGACCACAGTATATTTCAACTTGAGTGCTACTCAAACAGAAGCAGTAAAGCTGATTGAAGAGTTTGAAATCGATGCTATAATAAAGAAATTTTACACCGGTAAAAAGGTACTCAAGCCCAGTGAATTTCTGTTGAAACAATATACCCCTGAACTGCATAAGGTGGTTAGGCCGTACATTGAGAAAAAGTTGGTGAAGGTGCTGGAGTTGATAAAAAATGATCCGTTATACTGGGCAGGTAAAACAGGACAAGCACAGGGAGAGCAGGTCTTTTACAGCGAAGAACCGGCATCAGTATTATTTCATTTTCGCCGCGACGAAACAGGCACCAACTATTTTGCAACCATTAAGCACAACAACGAAAAAGTTGAATTTTATAACAACAATTCCGAGATTATTGCCGAGAATCCAGCATGGCTCATTACACCCAATAAACTTCTCTATTTTCCCAAGCACATTGACGGTAAAAAGATCAGGCCATTTTTAAGCAGAAAGCACATTCATATCGAACCGCATCAGGAGGAAAGTTATATGGATAAGTTCGTGAAACCGCTATTGGAAAATCACGATGTTTTTGCAAAAGGATTTGAAATAGTCACAGAACAACTTAATGCCAGGCCCGTTATACGGTTGAATCGTTTGTTTCAGGACAAAGATTATTTGAGTTTGTACCTTCGATATGGCAATTGGGAATTCCCCTTTCATGTAAACAAGAAAGTCAATGTTTCCATGGAGAAAGTAGAAGACACCTTTGTTTTTCATCGAATCAGGAGATCGTATAGTACAGAAAATGAAAAGTTAATTTTACTTAAAGAACTGGGGCTTGAAAATACCGAAGGAAGCTTGTTTGCGTTACCGGGTACTTACCAAAATTATGAATTGATAGAGTGGCTGAATAAAAATGCAGAAATTCTTTCAAGAAACGGATTTATAATCCAGCAAGATCAGGGAGAGGCGGAATACTTTCTGGGCGAAGTGCGTATGGATGTGAAAGTAAACAAATCTGAAGACTGGTTTGATGTAATGGCCATAGTTCGTTTTGGTACCCATGAAATACCCTTTGTGCGACTTAAACGGCATATTCTTGAGAAAAGAAGAGAATATATTTTGCCAGATGGCAAGGTTGCGATTCTGCCCGATGAATGGTTTTCTCGTTTCGGCAAAATGGCGCATCTGGCAGAAGTTGAAGGCGAATCCTTCAGATTGAGAAATATCCATTTCAGTCTGCTCGATGATTTGGGCGATTATATCAACATAGAGGAAAATGAGGCCGGCTGGGAGGAATTGTTGAAAGACAGGTCTATTCCGAGTTATGACTTGCCGGTGGGACTAAAGGCAGATTTGAGGCATTATCAGGTTGACGGATACAATTGGATTCGGTTTTTACATGACCATAAAATTGGTGCTTTGCTTGCCGATGATATGGGTTTGGGAAAAACACTACAAACTTTGGCGGTCATTCAGTCATATTCCGAAATGCGCAAAAACACCGTTTCTGCCGAAATGAAACAGGAGCCTGAATTGGTTGCGGAGGAAAATGATCATGCCTCAGCCGGATTGGGTTCTCAACTGCATTTGTTTGGCGGGGGAAACAATCAAACTGCTTTTGAGCAAGTTGATGAAGAGGGAGTGCCGATTAATAAATCGTTTAAGATTAATGGCCAATGTTTGGTTGTAGCACCAAAATCGTTGCTCTACAACTGGCAATCAGAGGTGTCGAAATTTTGCCCCGGATTGAAAGTATTGGTCTATTCAGGAATTGGAAGGCAGAAATGGCTGGGTAAAATTGCCCAAACCGATGTTGTAATTACAAGTTACGGTACTATGCGAAACGACATTAAAGAATTGTCCAGATTTCATTTTAACCTTATGGTAATTGATGAAAGTCAAGCGATTAAAAATCCTTCTTCGCTAACATCGCGATGCTTGCTGGAAATTTCTTCAAGTTACAGAATTGCATTAACAGGCACGCCAATAGAAAATACTTTGCTGGATGTATGGAGTCAGATGAATTTTTTAAACAGGGGTTTACTGGGTTCCTACGGATATTTCGAAAAAACCTTCATTCGGCCTATAGAAAAAGCCGCAGATCCCAGACAGACAGCAGAACTGAGAAGAATTCTTGATCCATTCATTTTAAGAAGGACCAAAAGACAGGTGGCAAAAGAACTTCCGCCAAAAGTAGAAAAAGTACATTTCTGTGAGATGACTCCCGAGCAAGCCGAAATTTATGAAAAGGTAAAAAGTCAGTACAGGAACGAAATACTTGATCACATTAACCAGGTTGGAATGTCTCGTTCAAGACTTAAAATTTTCAACGGGCTGATGCATCTGAGACAGCTGGCATTGAATCCGGTGTTAAAGGATGTGGACTACGAAGGAACATCGGGTAAAGACGATGAAATAAGATACATGCTTCAAAGAGCATTGGAGGGAAAGCATAAGGTTTTGCTCTTTTCTCAGTTTGTTAGTTACCTTGCAGTATTTGAAAAAATGTTGCAGGCGCAAGGCATAAAATATAGCTATTTGGACGGGAGTATGGATGAAAAGGACCGTCAAAGAGCCATTGAAAAATTTCAGGAAAATGAAGATATACAGGTTTTTTTACTGAGTTTAAGGGCCGGAAACAGCGGTTTAAACCTCACTGCAGCGGATTATGTTTTTCTCGCCGATCCTTGGTGGAATCCATTTACCATGAGGCAGGCTGAAGACAGGGCTCATAGAATCGGTCAGAACAAAACTGTTTTTTCTTACAAATTCATCACAAAAAACACCATAGAAGAGAAGATTTTGGCACTGCAGATGAGAAAAACAGAGTTGGCCGGAAGTATCATTTCCGACGAAGACAGCATTCTGGCCTCTATAAATGTTGAAGAATTGGAGGAACTTTTATCATAGTTTTTGTAAGTTCGATTGTAATTTCAAAATTATTATTCAAATTTGCCTCGTTTAAACAAATGTTTAATTCATTGATTTAATTGAAAGTATGGAACAGTCTACATCAGATGAACGCCCTGTAAAAATTGAGGAAAGTTGGTATGAAATTCTAAAGGGGGAGTTCGAGAAGCCTTATTTTGGCTATTTAAAGCAATTTCTGCTCAAGGAAAGACAAGCAGGATATGTTATTTACCCTCCGGGTTCAAGAATTTTTGCGGCATTCGATTACACCCCCTTTTGGGATGTTAAGTGCGTGATTGTGGGGCAAGATCCTTATCACGGGCCCAGACAGGCAAACGGATTATGTTTTTCGGTGAACGACGGTCAAAAAAAGCCACCTTCTTTGGTGAACATCTTCAGGGAACTGAACAATGATCTCGGATATGCTATTCCCTATAGCGGAAACCTCGAAAAATGGGCGCACAATGGAGTTTTGCTTCTCAATACCATTCTTACGGTTCGGGCCGGACAACCTAAGTCTCACCACGGACATGGCTGGGAGGAGTTAACCGCTGAAGCCATCAGTGCTTTGAGTGAAAAACGAGATCATCTCGTATTCATTTTGTGGGGCAGAGAAGCTCAAATGAAGGAAGAGTTAATTGATCCCGATAAGCATCTGATTCTGAAATCGCACCACCCTAGTCCTTATTCAGCGGAAAAAGGTTTCTTTGGAAATCATCATTTCAGCAGGGCAAACGACTGGCTCGAAGCTCATGGTATTGAACCCATAGACTGGAATCTGGTGGACAAACCCGATTCTGAATCTGAGTATTTGTAATCTAATTAAAGGTCCGCTTATTCATTGTGGACATTTTCAGAACAACCCAATAATTGCTTGGTTTACTTTTGACCTGTGGATTTACCCGTAGGCATAAAAGACGCCACCATCTATCAGGGGAAAATTCCTGTATTAACAGGAGTTGATTTTCAACTGCAAAAGGGTGAATTTGCCTATTTGATAGGGAAAACCGGCTCGGGCAAAAGCAGTTTACTCAAAACGCTTTATGGTGAACTTCCTTTGTTGTCGGGTCAAGCCATTGTGGCCGGTTTCGATTTACAGACCATGAAGTCAGGCCAAATTCCTTATTTGAGAAGAAAACTGGGAATTGTATTTCAGGATTTTCAGTTGCTTTCTGACAGAAGTGCACTGGATAACCTGCTTTTTGTGCTGAAAGCGACAGGGTGGAAGGATAAACAACTAAGATTGAACAGGGCGGCAGAGGTGCTTGCGCAGGTTGGATTACAAAATAAGGATTATAAAATTCCGGCACAACTGAGTGGAGGTGAACAACAAAGACTTGTAATTGCCCGCGCTTTGCTGAACAATCCTGAAGTGATTTTGGCTGATGAACCCACGGGCAACCTCGATCCCGATGTTTCCGATGAAGTGCTGACCGTGCTTCACGAAATTTGCAAACAGGGAAAGTCTGTTATCATGGCCACCCACGATTATCGATTGATTGATAAATTCGGTGGTAGCATTTACAGGGTTGCGGACGGCAAGATTCAGAAAATCAACGGACTTGATGAGCTCAGGTCTCCTGCTTAAAGTGGTACGGATTTTGTAAATGTGACTCTAACCTAATGTTTTTCTTCTTCTTCAAGAACATACCTGAACCCAATATGGAAAAGCCCTATAAAAAACACCTCGTTTTGGCAGTCCGAATTCTCATTTTTGGATTGTTTATTCTTTCTGCAGTAGCCAAAATGTACCCGCTGTGGGCGTTTGAAAAGCAACTCGTTGATTTAGGAATTACCGATTGGTGCGGTGCCCACTATCTGGCAAGAATTATTCTCGGTATTGAAATTGCGGCAGGCATTGCCATTCTGCAAAATCACTTTATAAAACGGCTTGTAATACCGGCAACAGCGTTGTTGCTGATTACTTTCTGTATTCATCTTATCATTCAAATGGTTCAGCATGGCGCCATGAGTGGGAATTGCGGCTGTTTCGGTCAGTTGATACCCATGACACCCCTGGAAGCACTGATTAAAAATATTGCTACCCTTGGATTGCTTTGGTATTTGTACAGAAATGTGAAGGAAGCCGAGAACAATCGAATTGAAATTCCCTTGCTAATTTTGGCTTTATCGGTATTGTTGGTTTTTGTATTGTTTCCTTTTTGTCCTTGTGGTAAAGAGAAAAAGAGCACGCAGGTTGAAGTAAATCAACCTCAATTGGATTCAGCTCAATTGAGTTTGGCGACAGCGGAAATAAAGAAAGATACAAGCAAAGCAGAAAAGTTTAAACAAGATGTAACAGAGGAGAAGAAGGAAGACCCAGGTCCCAAACCCGTTACTTCCCGGTTTGCTTCATTCACCAATTTCAGCGGTAAATCGGTGAACCTCGATAAAGGCAAGGCAATTGTGTGCATGTTTGCTCCCGGTTGCGACCACTGCATGGCCACAGCAAAAGAATTAAACCAATTGTCGGCAAAGGCCGGTTTTCCTCCTGTATATATCCTGTTTATGGATGAAGAGGCCAACAAAATTCCCGATTTCTTTAAGTTTGCCGGAAGAACTTTTCCTTATCAGGTTCTTGATATTCCTAAGTTCTGGAAAACCATGGGCCCCGGTGGCGGAACGCCCGGCGTTTATTATCTGTGGAACGGAAATCTGAAAAAGTCGTTCGAGGGAACCGAAGACAAGAAATTTGATAAGAATCAGCTTTTAAAAGAGCTGGGTTTGTAGTAGGAACCTTGAAGGTTTAATCAGACCTGGAAGGTCCAGCAGGTAGATTCCCGCGGGCAATTTAGACAAATCCAGCTTTATTTCACCTTCAACCATACCCGAAAGCATTTTTTTACCTTGCATATTGGTAATTTTCCAAATGTAATTACCGCTTACCGGATGCTTAAATTGAACATTTAAAAAACCGTTGCTTGGATTGGGAAAGATGCTGGCATCAATCAGTTCAGTAGATTTTACGCTTGATGGGAATTTCATTTGCGACAATGCCGAACTGCAGCGATTGCCGATAAAGGGCTTTATACCAAATGAAACATGCTTACCCCACGCCTTGCTATCTGCATTTTGCCAGTCGGTGTAGGTAAATCCGTAATCCGATTTCCTTGCACCATTAAAATAGGGATCGTTTTTGATGGTATTGTCAAGAAGCAACTTTAAACCGTCAATTCGTTTATATAAACTGTCCGCATTATAGGCCTTGTCTAACAGTTTTCGCATGTTTACCTCATAATCCCAGCGCCATTGGTTGTT
>CANHCW010000039.1 GCA_947459165.1 Flavobacteriales bacterium | reverse complement strand
GTCTATCAGGCATTGTTGCTTTTGGGGTGATAATAAATTACAGACACATTATCTTGGGATATCGTTGCTACAGAGTGCATCAGGTCAGTCATTTCAACCTTCCCGTATTGGCGGTTTTCCTCATTAATTTCACTCAATAAACCTAAGTTTTCAAAATAGCAGAGTTTTTGAGCTTTGTTAATCAGCGACGACTTTTCAAACAACAATGCCGAAGTAGCTTTGTTCTTTGCTGTTTTTAAGTTTTTTTCAGTAAACAAAGTGCCTTGCTGTGCTTTGTGAAACACATCCCACAGCAATTTTTCTCCTTTTGAGGCCTCAACCCCATCATTTAAAATTCCGTACAAAACAAACAACCCTTCTCCAATTCCGCGGGTATAAAAACATTCGGCAGCATTAAAAACCCCCGACTTTTTAACAAGTTCCTGATACAGAGGGCCATTCTCAGAGCCGCCGAGCATTTCTGAGAAAAGTTCCAACGCTGCGCTTTCAGGTTTTGAGAAGTCCGGTCCGCGCCAAACCATGAAAACAGCGGTGTTTGGTGAAAGATCTGTGGTTTCAATAAACCGACGGCTAATTGGCAGGGATTCCTGAATATAATTGTTGGGGTTTTCCACTCCTGACGGTGAAATATCTCCATACCATTTTTCACAATATTCAAGGGATTTTTCCTGAGAAATTTTACCAGCAACGCACAAAATGGCATTCCGTGGGTGGTAAAACTTGTAAAAGAAAGATTTTACATCGTCCAAGGATGCGTCCTCAATGTGTTTAAGCTCTAAACCTATGGTGGGCCAGCGGTAAGAACTTTCTTTGTACAGTAGCTCCCTGATGTGATGCCAAAGCAATCCAAATGGGGCGTTAAAACAGCGTTGTTTAAACTCTTCGCACACCACACCCTTTTGAACATCCAGGCTTTTTTGTGAGAAATCGAGGGACAACATTCTGTCGCTTTCCAACCAAAAGGCGGTCTCTGCGTTTTCGTGTGGAACGGTGATGTAATAATTGGTGAGTTCGTTGGTGGTGTAGGCGTTGTTGCTTCCACCGGCCTTTTCCACCACTTTATCGTATTCCGGAATGTTAACACTTCCGCCAAACATGAGGTGTTCAAACAGGTGCGCAAACCCGGTTTTGTCGGGCGATTCATCCCTGGCACCGACATTAAAGAGGGTGTTCAGAATCACAACGGTGCTGTCAGGGTCGTAATGGTGAATGACCCGCAATCCGTTATTCAGTTTGAATGTGTTGTATGCAATCACATTGCAAAGGTAAACTATGCCTCAGTTTTACGGCTGTGAAAGAATTTCGTTATGGCAGACTGTGCTTCTGCTGTTTTTTGGGTGCCAATCAGTATTTGGCGTCCGTTTTTCAACCCTAATTGAATTCCCTTGTTTCCGCGAATGTTGTAGGCGGTGCCATTGGGGCCGAATCGAATTCCCCAGCCCCCATATTCTAACAATGGCTTGTAAATTCTTACATGGCACGACGAGATCATATCCCAAGGATAAAAGCGTTCTTTTCGGTGAAAGGGGCTGAAGCGAACACGCACTCCATCTTCGTTTATCTGGGTGTTTAGCCTAATTACAAAAAACATGAGCAAAAACACAACACTTGAAACAACAAGTGTCAATTGCCACTCCGGCTCGCTAATGGTGTGCATCATGGCGGCTAATCCTCGGTTAAACAGGCGGTTAATGGGCCAAACGAAAGGAACACCCCAAAAAACAACCCAAAGCCACCATTGATTAAACTTTTGTTTTTCAACGAACATACAATTCAAATATAAAACAAAAAACCCCGGTGTTGGCCGGGGTTTTGTTGAAAGCAGGGTTTTCAGAAGGGCAGATCGTCTGTCATTTCCTCTGTTTTGGCTTTTTTGTTTACAAAGTGAATGCGGTTCACCTCAATGCGCACATCCTTGCGGGTGTTGCCAGTTTTGGCTTTCCACGAGTGTTGTACCAGCTTACCTTCAACATACAGGCGTTGTCCTTTTCCTACATAGTGTTCCACGAGTTCGGCGGTTTTACCCCACACCACCAGCTTGTGCCAGAAGGCAGATTTGGTGTAACGCCCTTCGGCATCTTTTTTTCTTTCGCCTGTTGCAAGATTCAGGATGGCCATTTTTTTGCCGTTGCTGAAAGTTTTCACTGCGGGAGTCATTCCCACATTACCCAGAAGGGTTACTGAATTCATAAGATTCTTCATAAAAATATTTAAATTAACTTGTGTTTGCATAGTTTGTGTCGTTTCGATGATGCAAAATTGAGGGTCCGGAAAATGCGGATTCGGTATTCTATTGTTTAAAATCGGTTGTAATTGTTTGTTGTCGATTGACAAATGTCTATATTTGTTTTTTTAACGGCAATAAAATTAGCATGGAACAGAAGCTTTGTCCCGAATGTGGCGAAAAAATCAGAGGCCGGTCTGACAAAAAGTTTTGCAGCGATGCTTGTCGAAATGTTTGGAACAACAAGCAAAACTCCGACGCCACCAATTATGTAAGAAACATTAATAACGCCCTGCGCAAGAACCGAAGAATATTAGGCGAATTTCTGGACGGACATGAAGATGGAAAAGCCCGTGTTTCCATGAAAAAGTTTCTCTCCAAAGGGTTTCAATTCGACCTGCTAACAAGCATTTACACCACCAAAACCGGATCTCAGTATCATTTTTGCTATGAATATGGGTATTTAAAGCTCGAAGACGATTGGTATATGGTGGTAAAACGAGAAAACAAACAGGTGTAAAAGCAGAACAACACCAAAGAACCATTAAAAAGCAGTAAATTTGCATTTTTAACCCCGCTGTGAAGCGGCGTAATCGTACTTAAAATGACCAAACAAAATCAAAATGGCCGTGGAAGAAAGTTCCAGGATCGGCAGCCGGGCGAAAAGCGCCCCAGAACGGTAAAATCAGAAGACACCAGAAAAATTAAGCCGCCCCGTCCGGGAGCAAATCCCTCGTTTCAACCAAGCGAGTTTGGCGAAAACCGAAACAACCCAGACAACCGAAGAAAGACATTTTCCGGGCCGAAAAAGGAAGGTTTTAGGGAAAATGGTCCTGCCAGATTTTCAAAACCGGGCGGCTATAAAGGCAAATCATTCGGTAAGCCCGGAGAAGGTTTTGAGAAAAGAGATTCCGGTGGTTTTGATAAGAAGAAAAGAAGTTACAGCAACGACGAAAAACCACCCCGTTTCAACAAAACAGAGGGAAGAGAACCCAGAGAAGGAAGATCGGGAGGCGGATATTCAAGAGAGGGTAACAACACGCGGTTTGGTCAGAACAAGTTTTCCGACAGTTCACGCAGACAGGATGATAGACCTCGTAAATCAGAGGAGAGGCCACGAAGAACAGAAGAAAGAAAAGATTTTGGTACCGAAAAAAGAACTTCAACCCGACCTTACAAAACGGGCGAAAGAAGAGAGTTTGGTTCAGGTGACAGACCAACCGGTCGCACACGAAAGCCCGATGAAGGAGAAAAGTTTGGCGCAGAAAAAAGACCGGTCAAAACCTACGAAAAACCTGTTGGCAGGCGTTCTCCTGTAAGAGGCAGAACTCCGGAAGATAGGAAATTTATTAAAAGCACCATTAAGAATGCGGATAAGAACTTTAAAGGAAGCAGAAGGCAACGCGATCATGTTTCGGGAGACCTGGAGAAAGCCAACCTGTTAACAGGAGAGGTGGTTCGTTTGAACAGGTACATTGCCAACAGCGGCCTTTGCAGTCGCCGTGAAGCCGATGTGATGATTGAGCAGGGCTTGGTGTTGGTGAACGGAAATGCCATTACCGAGTTGGGTTATAAAGTAAATCCCGGCGACGAGGTGAAGGTGGACGGCAGGCGCATTACACCGGAAAAACCGGTTTATATTGTGTTGAACAAACCCAAAGGATACATCACGAGCACAATGGATCCGGAAGGGCGCGCGACCGTGATGGATTTGCTGGATTTGAACGGCAAAGAAAGAATTTACCCCATTGGCCGATTAGACAGAAACACAACTGGTGTGCTGTTGTTGACCAACGATGGCGAGTTTGCTCAAAAACTAATGCACCCAAGTTTTGAAATTAAAAAAGTTTATAAGGTAAAACTGGATCGCAAACCCAACAAGGAACACATGCTTGCCTGGGTGAATGGGGTTGAGCTGGAAGATGGCTTTATGTCATTTCAACAATGCGGCTTTATTGAGAAGGAAGACGATACGATTTTAGGCGTGGAAATTCACAGCGGCAGAAACCGCATTGTAAGGCGCATGTTTGAGCATTTTCAGTACGAGGTTGTGTCGTTAGACAGGGTTTTATTGGGAGAGTTTGACCATATTAAACTGGGGCGGGGTAAGTGGAGGTTCTTGAACGACAAGGAAATTCGCTATGTAGAAAGACTGAAGCGAATGAAAGCCGGGAAAAGAAAAAATTAAACCAGCAAACTCTCAGGTTCTTTTGCGGCCATTCGAAGTCGCCATTCCATAGGCCAAAGGTTATTCCAGCGGTTTCTGTTGGGTGATAAAAATCCTACCGGATGGTTTTTCCATAAAGCCAGTGTTGTATCTGATTTTAGTCCGGGGTTTTGCAATGTTTCACGACGCAGGTAGGCCATCACCTCGGTATCGGATAAATGAACCCGCACCCAGCCACTGTTTTCTATCCCACACATTAACGCAAGGCGTGGGTTTGGCTTAAATACATTTCTGATGGATTTGCCTATGCACACTCCCGGTGAATGATAGCCTGGCAGTTGCCCCAAAGTACTGAAGAATAAATCTCCATGGCAGCGTGTTGCGAACACTTCATCGCCAAGTTGAAAAGATTGAACGCCCGATGGCCAAAGGCCTTGGTTTGTTATGGTTTGAAAGGATTTGAATTTTCCTTTTTCCTGATTGTGGTATTCTGTTGTTTGTTTTTGAATGACCGAAACAAAAAATCCTTCACCCTTCACCATTCCTGGAAGGGCGCGGAACATGTGGGGTTCAGTTTCAAGCAAAAAAGACAAGCCGCTTGATTGAATGGAAACAGGTGTGAACCCGGGCAAAACTTCCATCATCAACAAATTGTCCTCGTTTTCTTTTCTGTTGAATGTGCAGGTGCTGTAAATTAAAAACCCTCCCGGTTTGATAGCTTTCCACACTTCAGAAACAATTCTGCGTTGCCGTTGAGCACACAATTCAACATTGCCCGGGCTCCATTGTTGAAGAGCTTCTGGGTCTTTTCTGAACATTCCTTCACCGCTGCAGGGAAGATCTGCTACTACCACATCAAAAGACAAACCTGACCGCCCCCAAAATTCAGAATCAGCGCGGGTTACAATGTGATTGGCGACACCCCACTTGGCCAGGTTTTCTTCCAGTATTGGTGTGCGACTTGAAATGACTTCGTTGGAAACGAGAACATCGGAAGGGTTGAGTACAGAAGCAATGTGGGTGCTTTTTCCACCCGGGGCGGCACACAAATCAAGCACCAACGAACCATTTTCTGTTTTGGGCAGTAACGATTTTACCAACTCTCCAACAATCATGCTCGAGGCTTCCTGTACATAGTAATGACCCAGATGCAAAAAGGGATCGGCAGAAAAAAGCGGCCGTTGCGGCAGGTAATAACCATCAGGACACCACGGAACTCTTTCCAGGTTATCGAGGTTGAATAAATGGCTTTTGTGCTGATTAATTCTGATACTTACCGACGCATTGCTTTGCAGTGCTTCAAGCACAGTATGGGACAGGGTGTTTCCAATAGCGGAATTTAGAGACTCAACAAAAGAAGCGTGAAACATGAATTGTCAGTTACCCCCGTGCTGAAAACAAAAGCCGTTTGAACTAAGCGTCAATCTTTTACAGCGGGAACCAGATTTGGTGATGCCTTTGCACTGAACACTTTCAGATGTTTTTCCTGTGCCTGATGCGCGTGTTTTTACGACACCCCAACTCCAGCAGTTTAAACAAACTTTCGACTCAACTTCTTGCTCGTCTTTATCGGGCAATTGGGCAAAAAAATCAATGCCGGTAAGCCTTTCAACACTATCGATACTGACGGCATAAGTTTGAAGTGGAAGCGAAGAGCCCGCGTTGGGCATAACAAACCCCAAACCCTTTTTTTTGTTGCCGGAATACTCCATAACCACCTTGTAGTAATGGGTTGGAACCGAAACTTTGTTGGGGCCAATTCCGTACAAGTTTTCTTTTAGAATTGGGCCTGTTGCAATGTAAACTGAACTATCCAAAATGGCCCAGGTTCTCACCTGAGATTCCAGCCGTTTCCATATACCGCGATTGAATCCAGCAACTTGTGGGCTCATGTTGCTGTAAAAAAAGGATTCTTTCATTGCAACATCTGACCAACTCATGTCGGCAGCCGGCGCGAGGTGACCGCGATCGTAGTTGTAGCCTGCATAATCCGCATCGGTGGCCGAACCTGTTTTTACGCTTGGGTCTGGCAGAAAGCGGTCGTTTCGTTCATAGAGAGAGTTGGTTTCTGCCAGGGTTAATTCATAGGCCACCCATTTGGCTTGTTCATGAGGTTCACTGTAAACGAGGTCATATGCAAAGTGGTGGATTTGCTCTTCTCCGGGCATCAACCGAGGCAAGGCCAGGTTTTTTAAAGAGTCTTTTGATTTTTCTGCTGGAGTTTCGGTGTTTACAAGGTTTTGGTCAGAAACAACTGTTGTTTTGGGCACATTTTGGGATGCCGGCGAGCAAGCTATAAACAGGGTGCTCCAAATCAATTCACGCAACATGGCTTTTTGCGAAAATAAACAGATTGATGTTAAACAACAAAATGAGCATATTTGACACTTATATAAACAAATTGTTTAATTAAATATGTTTAAAACAAATATATTAAATTAAATAAAACAATTTAGAATCGATAATTTTGGTTTTTGAAGGAAAGTTATTTTCAAATAAAAGTCCGGTGCCAAGCCCTTGGTGCAGAGGTGAGTTTTTGGTAGCCACCCATTGCGCAATAGCCGACAGCCCTATGTTGCCTTCCAGTGCACTCGTCGCCCACCAGCCGATGTTGTGTTTTTCAGCCGCTTGAACCCAGTTGTTGCACAGATAAAAACCGCCAATTAGTGTGGGTTTGAGTATTATGTATGCTGGTTTTATTTTGTGAAGTAGGGTTTCAATGTCAGATTCGGGCACTCCAATCAACTCTTCATCGAGAGCAATGGGTATGGGGCTTTTGGCACAGACCTCAGCCATGGCGTCGGGTTGTTTGCTTTGGATTGGTTGTTCAAGGCTGTGGATGTCGAAACGGGAGAATTCTTTTAACAGTCGAAGGGCGTCATCGTGAGACCATGCGCCATTGGCGTCTAAACGAATTTGCAGTTGAAAAGCGGTGTGTTTTTTTCGGATGGTTTCAACCATCTTAACTTCTGAGTCGGGATCCAGCGCACCGACCTTGAATTTTAAACAGTTGAATCCGGCCTGAACTTTTTGGGTTGCTTCAGCCAGCATTTCGTCAATGCTGTTCATCCAAACCAGTCCGTTAATGGGAATGCCTGCTTCGCCTTTGGTAAAAATTGATGGATACAAAATACCGTTTCCTCCATGCTGCAAATCGAGCAGGGCGCATTCTAGCGCAAACCGAACAGAAGGATAGGGTTTTGTTAAATGTAAAAGCTCTTCAAAAGGGGTGTTTTCGCCAGCGAGGTGTTGCAATTGGTTTAAAACTGGTCTTAAATCTTTATTGCCCTCAACACTTAAATCGGGAAGGGGAGATGCCTCTCCCACACCCGTAATGTTTTTATCGGTGAGGTAAATAAGCCATGATGGTTTGCTTGTGTATGCCCCCCGGCTTGTTTTTGCCGGCTTTAAAAATTGAAGATCGTGTTTTTCCCAATAAAGTTGCATGCCGTTTAACACATTATGAGCCAGCAACAAAGTGCATAGAAAGCCACAAAACCAAGAATACTTAAACTGAGGTTCCGTAGTTGTTTGTTCCACAAATCGCGCGAGTCATTTTTACTGCGGATTAAGTCAGTAACGGCAGATACTTGTCCGGTAAAAAGCAGCACAAAAGGCGATGTGGCCAGCACGAACATGAGGGTTTCGATTACATTGGCTCTAAAGGAAAGGGAATCTGCCTTGCTTAAAAAACTGCCCACAACGAAGATGTATCCAAACAAAACAAGGCATCGGTGATAAAAAAGAGCCGGTCCCGTTCCGATAAGGCCGGGAATGGTTTTTTTTCCGGCCAACTTATCAGTTTGGTAATCTCTTAAGTTGTTTACATTTAAAACGGCTGTGCAAAGAAAACCCATGCCAACGCCAGCCAACCAAACACGGGGTTGAAGAAATCCGGTTAAAAGAAAGTGGGTTCCACAAACAGAAACGAGTCCAAAAAAAAGAAAAACAAACAAATCTCCCAGGGCGTTGTAGGCAAGCGAAAATTTGCCCACAGTGTATTTGATAGCAGAAAAAATGGCTAGCAAACCCAGCGCAAGAAAAAACCAGTAGCTATTGCCTGTTTTGAACAGAGGAAAGAGCAGAAGCAGTCCAAGTGCGAGTGTGGTTAATGTCCAAACAGCCAGAACCCATCTCATGGTTGTAGCTGAAATTTTTCCTGAAGCAAGCATCCTGTCTTCTCTTTTGGCCTGCTTGTCTGTGTTTTTTACAAAGTCTCCGTAGTCATTTGCAAAATTGCTGAGCACCTGAAGAAAAATAGCGGTAAGTGCAATATGCAACACTGTAAAAGTGGAAACCCCACCGTTTAAATACGCCATGCTGCTGCCCAACAACACCCCACTAATAGCGAGGGGCAAGGTTTTGGGACGGGCGGCTGAAATCCAGTATTTCACAACCAATTACAAATTGCCGGTTCTCCCACCATCAACCACCACATTGGTGCCGGTGATGTACGATGCAAAGGGTGATGCCAGAAAACACGCGGCATAAGCGGCTTCTTCAGGCTTTCCGAAGCGGCCTGCCGGAATTTCGTTGAGCATTTCCTGTTTCACTGTTTCGAGGGGCTGCCCGGTTTTGTTGCTTTTGTTTTGAATAATTGAAGACAACCTTTCTGTTTCTGTAGCGCCCGGAAGAATGTTGTTTACCGTAATGCCATGTTGAGCCACCTCGTTGGCCAGGGTTTTTGACCAGTTTCCAACAGCACCACGGATGGTGTTGCTAACACCCAGATTGTGCAACGGAATTTTAACACTGGTACTGATGATGTTGATGATGCGACCATACCGTCTTTCAATCATTCCGGGAATGAAAGTTTGTGACAGCAGGTGGTTGTTGATGAGGTGTGCCTGAAAGGCGAAAAAAAACGCATCTGATTCGGCATTGAGCAACGGTCCTGCGGGAGGCCCGCCCGTATTGTTTACCAGAATATCGACAGCATGTTCTTTGGAAATGATTTGTGCGGTGGTTTTTACAGCATCGTTGTCTGAAAAATCAACCGGATAAAATAAGTGGCCTTGGCCGTCTAAATTATTTAAAGCGGTATTGAGCCGATCTGCATTTCTTGCCAATAAAATAACTTTAGCTCCGGCCGAAGAGAGTTGCTTTGCGATGGCAAACCCTATTCCTGCTGAGCCCCCGCAGACCACAGCGGTTTTATCAGTTAGATTGATATTCACAATGCAAAGTTAATGTGAACACACTCTGTTTGTAGTTTGCATTCAAATAGATATACTTTTGTGTTGAATTGATATGAATAGAAATTTACTGGTTTGCTTTGTTTTGGGTTTTACCGGCATGAGCAATTTAAAGTCGCAGGGCAGCAACGACACTGCGTTGTATCCGTATTGGATTGAGATGATGAAAGCCCCAGATGCCAATTACTACAAAGTAAAGAGGGCTTTTGATCTTTATTGGAAAGACTCTATTCCTGAACGGGGACATGGCTATAAAGTATTTAAACGCTGGGAGTGGCGAGTTAGAGACAAAATGCTCGCCGACGGAACGATAGTTTGGAATAAAGGGGCGCTGAATGAAAGCGGTTATGGAGGAACCTCTGCGAGTCAGGATCTTGAAGGGTTTTCAACGCCTTGTCCGGCCCAAGGTCGCTGGACGGCTGTTGGCCCTTACAAGCACCCTTACAACCAAAGCGGGCAGCCCACCGGAATAGGCAGAATAAACGGGCTTGCTTTTCACCCCAAAGATTCTAACACAGTTTTTGCTTTGGCACCGCAAGGCGGAGTTTGGAAAACAACTGACAACGGGCTTACCTGGGCACACATTTTTGGTAACAACCCAGTGGTGAACACCATTGGAGTTAGCACCATGGTAATTAGCTATAACAATTCCGACACCATGTACATTGGTACGGGTGACCGGGATGGCGGAGATGCGCCGGGCATGGGTGTGTTGTGGACAACAGATGGAGGCAAAACCTGGGCTGCAAGAAACAGCGGAATTAGCACATTAACCGTGGCTAAAATTGTGATGCACCCCAAAAACTCTGCTATTTTGCTTGTGGCAACCAATGGTGGAATTTACAGAAGCACAAACAGTGGCTTGACTTGGACTTTTATTGTTACAGGAAATTTTACCGATTTGGTTTTGCACCCCTGGAACCCCGACATTGTTTATGCTACAAGAAATGGATTGTTTTTTAGAAGCTCCAACAATGGCGTTTCGTTCACGCAAATTACAACCGGATTACCCTCCTCGAGCTCAAGAGGACAAATTGCAGTGAGCAAGGCAAATAGGAGTTATGTTTATTTTGTTACCACCCCGGGCGCCAACTTCCAGGGTTTGTACCGAAGCGCGGACTCGGGGCTTACCTTTAGCACCCGAAGTACAACGCCTAACATAATGGGTTATTATGACGGCACTACTGGCACATCTGATTTGTCTAATGGGCAAGGATGGTATGATATAGACATAGACGCAGACCCTAAAAACGCCGAGATTGTTTATGTTGGAGGCATTAATATTTGGAGAAGCAACAACGGTGGAACCAGTTGGACACAAGTGGCACATTGGTATGGAGGGTTTGGCGCAGATGATATTCATGCTGATCAGCACGCGATTGAGTTTAATAACACCGGAAATAAATTGTATTCCGGCAACGATGGAGGTGTATATTACACAGTGAACGCAGGCAGCCGTTGGATAAACATTAGCACCGGCATACAAAACTCACAGATTTACCGAATTGCCCATGCTAAAACCGATGAGTTTGTTGGAGCACACGGATACCAGGACAACGGAAGCAGCCAAACTACGAGAGATGAATTTTATACTTATTACGGTGGTGATGGGATGGATTGTCAGGTTGATCCCACAGATGCAAACTATGTTTATGGTTCTTATGTTTACGGACGCATATATCGAGCCATTGACAAGACCTCGATACGCACTGTAGGCAATAATGGAACCGGTGGAATAAACGAAAATGGAGCATGGCTTACTCCCTTTATTTTACAGGAGGGGCAGCCCGGAACCATGTTTGCGGGCTATAGCAATGTTTGGAGAACTACCGCGGTTAAAACAGGAAACCCGCCTACTTGGACATCCATTTCAACCGGTTTTGGGGGAATTAGGATGCTGGAAAACTCGCCGGCGAGAAATAGTATGCTGTTTGCGTTGCAAAACAATGGCAGCATACAACGAACAGGAAATGCCAATTCAACACCGGTGGCATGGTCAAACTTAGGAACCGGACCCGGCGGTGTGCGTTGGATTGAAGCGCACCACAGAGACAGCAACAGGGTGTATTGTGTAAATAGCACAACCTTATACAGAAGCGCCAACAAGGGCGCAACATGGACGGCTATTTCTACACCATCCGGCGCAGGAGCTTTAAAACTGTGTTATATTGATACGAGTTCAAAAACAGAACTCATTTATATCGGCACAGAGAGGGGAATATATGTTTGGGATTCTTTAGGCAACCAAACCATTAATTACAACAACAGTTTCCCGGTTTGGGCAGATGTGACTGACATAGATATTTGGTATTCGCCACGCGGCAGAGAGCAGAGCAAAGTAGTGGTGAGTACCTACGGAAGAGGGGTGTGGAGGTCTAACCTGTACAATCCAGGTACACAAAAACCCCGTAGCCAATTTTATGTATTTGACAGCGTTTTGACCGTGGGTGGTAAATTGAGGTTTTATGAAAAAGTATCTGGTTCTGCGAGCAGTTTGGTTTGGAAAATAACGCCTTATAATTTCACCTATACAGATGGAACAGACAGCACAAGCTATGCGCCTTCGGTTCAATTCAACAAAAAAGGACTGTACACCATTCGCCTCATTGCAACCAACTGTTATGGTTCTGACACATTCCGCAAAAGTAGCTGGTTGAAAGTTTTTGACAAGCCGGTTAATCCGTTTTGCCGCAACACCACCACCTTTTCAACATCAAACAGCGCAATAGGATTGTTCCGTTTTTCATTGTCGGACAACAGCAATGAAACAGGCGGGTATTTTGATGACGGACAGAATATTGATTTTACCGGTAGCAAAGTGTTTAGGCTTAGACCAAATACAAGTTACACCATTACAGCCAAATCAGGGCCTTACAATGCCGAGTTTTTAAGGATGTTTATTGACTACAACGGTGATGGCAGATTTCAGAATTTTAGAAATGAAGTGACGGCTTCTACAGCAGCTGTTCTAGGCACCAAAACACTTACATTTACAACACCAGCTGCACCAACAAAAAGAAATGTGGGGCTGCGGTTCCGCTTGTTGTCTGATTTTAGCGCCATTGACACCAATGCCTGCAGAAATTTAAGCAACGGGCAGGGTGAGGACTATTCGTTTGTGTTTGATTTGCCTGTGCCCTATTTCACCGCCAGCAAATTGAGTGCATGTGTGGGCGAAACCATCACATTTACAGATACATCAGAAGGGTTGGCTGATCGCTGGGATTGGGATTTTGGGGCGGGAGCTTCACCCAGAACCGCGCAGGGTCAAGGGCCGCATCAAGTTACTTACAGCACCGCAGGCAGCAAATCTGTTCGCTTGCGCATAAACGGAAGTGATTCGGTTAGGAAAAACGCTTATATCAATATTGGCTCAGGGCCGGACCCGGTTTTGGTTCTAAAAAGTGGTGTTAATACAGGGTGCGAGGGCAGAAGCATTACCCTTGCAGTGAGAAATAGAAATGGGGTTGCAGTTACTTATCAATGGCAGAAAAACGGACTCGACATGTCCGGAAAAACGGACTCATTGCTGACTTTAAACAATTTGGTGCTTTCAGATTCTGGAAACTACACCGGCGTTTTGATTAATGGTGCTTGCCGCGCTTCTTCTTCCATTATTAAAATTGTTGTTTATCCAAAGCCGGCGGTTTCCTACAGTGTCAATAGCGGAAACCAATGCCTTAAAGCCAATCAGTTTGTGTTTACCAACAATAGCAGTATTGCGCAAGGAAATATGACCTACAACTGGACACTGGGCGATGGAGGAACATCAACAAGCACAAATGTTACAAAAACTTACAGCACAGCAGGAACCTATAACATCAAATTGGTAGCGAGCAGCAATAGGGGTTGCAGAGATAGTGCCAGCAGCACCGTTACTGTTTTTCCTCGTGCCAACATTCGATTTACAGTAAACGATAGCGACCAGTGTTTCAGTGGCAACAATTTTGTGTTTACCAACAACAGTAGTTTAACAGGAGGAACACTTTCATACAACTGGCAATTTGGCGATGGTGGCAGCAGCACAGCTACATCACCAACCAAGAGCTATACCGCCTCGGGAAGTTACAGTGTATTGTTAATTGGCACCACAGACAAAGGGTGCACAGATACCGCAAGCAAACCCTTACGGGTTTATGCCACCCCCAAAGCAGACTATCAGTTGTCGTCGGTAAACCCCCAATGCTTAAGGGGTAACAGGTTTGCTTTCAGCAACAAATCCATTAGCATTGATGGAAGCATGACTTATCGCTGGACATTCGGTGATGGCAGCAGTTCAACAACGAATAGTCCAGCCATTTCTTATTTGGCCATTGGCGATTATTCGGTCAAGCTGGTCAGCACATCATCGTTCGGATGCCGCGACAGTTTCACTCAAACCATGAGTGTAAAAGCCAACCCTAAGTCGTTCTTTACGGTGAACGACAGCGATCAGTGTCTTTCCGGTAACATTTTTACATTCAAGAATCTTTCCGGCATTTCTGCGGGCAGTATTGCCAGCCGTGTTTGGAGTTATGGCGACGGAACCAACAGCACTTTACCGGCTCCCAACAAAAGCTATACAAGCAGAGGCTCTTACACCATTACACTCATCAGTGTCAGCGACTGGGGCTGCAGAGATACTTTCAGAAAGAACGCCCGCATTTACGGAAACTCCAACATTTCATTTTTAGTGAATAATTCCGATCAGTGTTTAAAGGGCAATCGTTTTGTATTCACAAACAACTCAACCGCAACAGATGGAACGCTTGGTTACCGATGGGATTTTGGCAACGGAAACAGCAGCAATGCTGCATCTCCTTCGCACAGCTATGCCACAGCAGGAAACTACTTGGTTAAATTGGTGGGAACCACTAGTTTTGGTTGCAAAGACAGCAG
>CANHCW010000038.1 GCA_947459165.1 Flavobacteriales bacterium | reverse complement strand
TTTGCCCTGCTTTTTAGTTCGTGGCCCTCTGCTATTGCGTCGTGCGACCAGTTATAGCGAAAAATAAAAGTATCGATATGATTTATATAAATGTTATGCTGATAACCGGGATTGGCGAAACTTCCGCCGTTGTAGAATTCGCAAAATTCTATAGTGTAGGTGCTATTTGGAAGAGTTGTCAGCCCACCACCGAGTATGCCCATTTCGTTATTTTCAAATCGACAATTCCTAACAATAACATTGCTCCCTTCCTGCCGAATTCCGGCTCCGTTATTACTTAAGCATTTTGCATTTCTGAAATCAATATTTTCAATCGTGCAGAAATTTCCCTTTACAACAAAAATACCCTTTCCGTTAACCGGATCATTGGCAATAAGCGCACCTGCGAATAATCGGGGACGGCCTCCTACACCCCGGATCAGGAGGTTGTTCTTTGTCCATTGAACCTGTGCATCATTCACATAATCTGCTGCTGCAATGTTTATTGTGTCACCGTCATTCACCAACGACACCACGGCGCTGCAGAATTTATAATTTTCACCAGGACCTACTTTCCACAATTTGGCCTGAAGGGAACATTGAAAAAGCGCAAACAATAGGAAGAAGTAAGTAGATTTTTTCATTCTTCAATATTACTGAAAATACAAGTATTGAAAAATGTTGGTTAATAACAGGTGCTTTTAATCAGCATCGTAACCAAACTGTCTTAGCATATTTTTATTGTTCCTCCAGTCATCTCGGACTTTCACAAACAACTCTATGTAAATCTGCTTTCCGAAAAAAGTCTCGAGGTCTTTTCTGGCATTGATTCCCAGCCGTTTAATCGCTTCGCCTTTGTTGCCAATAATAATGCGTTTCTGGCTGTCTCTTTCCACCACAATTTCACAACTTAAACGAATAATTTTTTCGTCTTCTTTAAATAAAAGGGTGCTTACTTCCAAACTGTAAGGCACTTCGTCTTCATACAATTTAAGCGCATTGTTGCGCACAATTTCATTCACAAAAAACCGTTCAGATCTATCCGTAATCTGATCTTCCGGAAAATAAGCAGGATGTTCGGGTAAAAACTCGAGGACGGCCTTTTCCAGCTTCTCAATATTAAATTCATTGAGAGCAGAAATCAATAAAAAAGCATCGGCCTTGAACGACTCTGCCACTTTGTTCATTACCGCTTCGAGTTGATCTTGCTTTACCGTATCTATTTTATTCAGGGCAACGATTTTACGGGCTTTTGATTTTTCAAAGCGCTGTCTGATTTCATCCGGAATTTCAGTTGCCCTCACATCCAACAGCAGAACCAGCACATCGCTGTCCAGCATAGATTCCTGCACAAACGACATCATTTTTTCGTGCATGGTATAACTGGCTTTTTTCAGAATGCCTGGGGTATCTGAATAAATAATTTGTGCTTCGGGTAGGGATTTAATACCGAGTATGCGGTGACGCGTAGTTTGGGCTTTGGGGTTAATGATGGCCAGTTTTTCACCCATGAGTGCGTTGTACAAGGTACTTTTACCCGCATTGGGCATGCCAATAATGCTTACAAATCCTGATTGAAAGGCCATAAATTCATTTTCAAAGGTACGGCTTTCCTTTGGCAGGGAATAGACATGCAGTTACATACCTTTGCAAAGCCCCGAATATGCAAAAGTTTAGTGTGCTAGTTTTCTGTTTTGCGCTAACAATACCCTTTCCGAGTCGGGCTCAATCTCCATTGGATTCAACTCGCAAGGGTTTCGGCAGGGCCAAAGTTGGATTTTTTTTCAAAAGAACTTTTGATTTCAGGAATGGGTTTGGTCAATCAAGGATTAGAAAATCAGTGAAACCTGCGGCGAAACTCACCTTATCGGCAGAATCGGATAAGTATTCCTTAGCCTTTGAGGACAATTTTGATTCGCTGAATACACAAATATGGCAATTGGGTCAGCCTTGGGGTCGTTTTCACGGGCAGCTTCCGCATCAATATTATGGCGATTCGGAGGTTTTTGTAAAAAACGGAATTTTATACCTGCAAAACCGCTTTGCGCCAAAGGTGTTTCATCAGGGTGATTCCCTCATTACGATTCCCTATGGAACAGGGCTAATCAACACTTATCACAGTAAAGAGTTTACTTATGGTTATTTTTCAATAAGAAGCAAAAACCCTTCGGGCCCTGCAACCTGGCCTGCTTTTTGGCTAACAGGAAAAAACAATTGGCCACCTGAAATTGATATTTTTGAAATGTACGGGCGCAGCAATGGTCGCAGTGTTCACGAGCAAACCATGACATTGCATTTTGGGAAAATTGAAACCAATACCAAAACGCATCTTATGAAATCGGTTCAGCTTAGAAAGGATACTGATACCGCTTTTCACATTTACAGTTGCCTTTGGCAGCCGGGCCGGGTTACCTTTTACACCGATGGTTTAAAGGTTCGAACCATAAAAATGAATCGTTGGATGGAGCAATTTTACAAAGAACCCATGTATTTGATTGTGAACAATGCAATTGACCACAGATACCTTAAATACATCGACAATTCAAAATTACCTGTGAGTTTGGAAGTGGACTGGATTCGTGTTTATACGCCTCAAAAGGCTGAAAAATAGTCGTCTGTCCAATATAATTTACAACTCGTGGAGTAAAAGATGGCGCGCGAATGCCCTAGAATATATTTGCACGCACTAAATGAAAGGTATCATTCTCGCCGGCGGTTCCGGTACACGATTGCATCCACTTACATTGGCTATGAGCAAACAATTAATGCCTGTTTACGACAAGCCAATGGTGTACTACCCGCTTTCTACTTTATTAATGGCTGGAATCAGGGAGGTGCTTATAATTTCCACCCCTCATGATTTACCGCATTTTAAAAAGTTGCTCGGCAGCGGAGAACAATTGGGTTGCCGTTTTGAATACTGTGAACAACCCCGACCGGAAGGTTTGGCACAGGCGTTTGTGCTGGGGGCGGATTTTATTGGCAACGACAACGCATGTTTGATTTTGGGTGACAATATTTTCTTTGGATCGGATATGGCGGATACCCTCACCCGCTGCAATAAACCTGAGGGGGGGATTGTTTTTGCATATCATGTAAGTGATCCTGAGAGGTATGGTGTGGTTGAATTCGACGATGCCATGAATGCGCTGAGTATTGAGGAAAAGCCTACACAACCCAAAAGTAATTATGCTGTTCCCGGTCTTTATTTCTATGACAATTCGGTGGTTGAAATTTGCCAAAATCTGAAACCTTCGGCCAGGGGTGAACTGGAAATTACCGATGTAAATAAGCTATATCTTCAAAACGGAAAACTAAAAGTGCAGGTGCTGAGCAGGGGAACTGCATGGCTTGATACGGGAACCTTTGCTTCTCTCATGCAGGCCGGTCAATTTGTTCAGGTTATTGAAGAAAGACAAGGTTTGAAAATCGGTTGTATTGAAGAAATTGCATGGAGAAATGATTTTATCTCAGACGAAGAGCTTGAAAAAATTGCCCATCCGCTTACCAAAAGCGGCTATGGTAACTATCTATTAAATCTATTGAAACAATGAAAAAGAGTTTGATTCTGTGCTTGGTTGCGGTCGTGTTTTCGGCGCGGGTTTCGGCTCAGTTTTTCTTTCCCGGAATGCCGGGCATGATGGGTATGAACATTGATACCAATGCCATCAAAAATAGCAATAACAATGTAAACGGTGGCACCAATCAGGCTCCACCGATGTTGACTCCAATGCCAAAGATGGATCCTGAGAAGCCGATAGACTCGACCGACATTAAAAGTGAGTTGGAGTTGAGAAGAATGAATTTGATGTCGCAGAGAATTAAGCTTGAAAGGGAATTGTCTTATTTGAAACAGAAAGACCCAAGCACGCTAACGCCGGAGGAGAAAGATGTAATGAAAGTTCAAACAGAAAACCTGAAGATGGTTGCCATGCAGGAAAAACAAATTCTGGAAGAACAACAAAGAGAGTTAGATAAACTCAAAAGCAAAAAGAATTTGCCCAGTTCATCTATTTACGGGCATCAGTTTTTTAGGGATGGCAGTTTTAAGTTTTTTCAAAAAACCGATGAGAGCGCGGTAGGTGAAAATTATGTTCTGGGTACTGGCGATGTAGTTCAAATTGAGGTTTGGGGCTTTCGATACTGGAGTAAAACTTATGTTGTAAACGAGAGTGGTAGTATTGATATAGATGGTTATCAAAAGTTATTTGTAAAAGGAATGCCCTTGAAAAAAGTTCGTGAAATGGTTGGTGCAAGACTCGGCATTTCTTCAGGTGAAAGTTCTTATTCGGTAGCGGTAACCCGTTCCAGAATGGTTAGTGTGAATGTATTTGGCGAAGTATTTACCCCCGGAACCTATTCATTACCGGCCACCAATAGTGCCTTCAATTTGCTGGTGAGTATGGGTGGCCCTTCTGATATTGGCTCTGTTCGAAACATTTACATCAAACGGGAAGGCAAAGTTGTAGATTCCTTTGATTTGTATGAATACTATTCCGATGTAAAACATCAAAGAGATGTGTATCTGCAGAACAATGATTATGTTATTGTGGCACCTTTGGCCAATGTAATCAATGTTCAGGGAGCTGTTCGCCGACCTGGTAGGTACGAATTGAAAAACAAAGAAAATCTCTCAGACCTGATTCGATTTGCAGGCGGAGTTTATCACAATGTTTATTTGAAGGATGTGGTGGTGAGTCGCATTAAAGACAATAACTGGGAAGTGTTGTCAGTAAACCTGGATAGTTTGCTGAAAATAAAGAAGAATTTTGAACTTACCGGTGGCGAAACCGTGGAATTTAAATTTATAAATGTAGACAATCAGTTTATGGCTCGCATTCAGGGAGCTGTATCGGTTCCTGGAAATTACAGAGTAAAAAAAGGCATTCGCTTGAGTGCAATGATCAAAACTGCAAATGGCTTAACTTCAGATGCTTTTACCAAAAGAGGGTACATAGTTCGTACCAGCAATCAGTTTAAAAAATCGTACTTAACTTTTAGTCCTGAAGATGCCATAAAAAGCCCGGGCACAACCGTAGATCCAGAAATAGAAGACCGCGATACAGTTGTTATTTACCGCATTGCTGATTTGCGAAAATTCAGAAAGGTAAAAATATCCGGTGCCGTTAGAAAGCCATTTGAAAAACAGTACATTGAAGGCATGAAGTTGGGTGAAATGCTTTTCATGGCAGGCGGGTTAACCGAAGAAGCAGACGAAAGGAATGGGTTTATTCTTAGAACCGATGCCAATTATAACAAACGCACTATCCCGTTTTTACCGGGTGAGGTATTGGCTGGTTCTTCTTGGTTCGATTTCGAAGTCTTACCAATGGACGAGGTGATGATTTACTCCAAAACCGAATTCAGAAGACTGTACAACATGTCTATAACCGGACCCGTAAAAGCTCCGGGCAAGTTCGAATTCAGTGAAGGAACCCGCATTACAGATCTGATTAATATGGCGGGTGGGGTTGAATCCTATGTTTTTAAAAGCAGGGGCATGGTTATACATTCCGACCTTGAAACAGGATATCAATCAATTGAAACTATCAATTTGGGAAAAATTATGGCCAACCCCGATGACCCCGAAAATATAGAACTTAGAAAGAATGATGTGGTTCAGTTGTTCGATATGACAGAAATGAAAAATGATTTTTTTGTTTCCATTTATGGTCCTGTAAGAAACGAAGGATTATACAATTACGGCAACAATATGACCCTTCAGAATTTGGTTGACGCTGCAGGTGGTTTGCAGTTTATTACTGCCGGCACCAAGGTTGAAGTAGTTAGAAACTTCTTTTTTACGAATGGAAAATATCAGTTCTTAAAGCCACAGGTATTTACCACCGACATTTCTACTTCCTTGAGTTTGGATTCACAACTCACCTCCCTCAAACTGCAGCCATTCGACAAGGTTTTTGTGAGAAAAAACCCCAATTTTATGCCGTTAAAACTGGTTTATATCGACGGCGCCATCAATTATCCCGGTTTTTATGCGTTGCAATCTGAGACTGAGAAATTGGGTTCCATCATTAAAAGAGCCGGTGGTTACAAACCCAATGCGAATGTGAACGGCAGCCGTCTGAGAAGAGCTCTTTCACCAGGGGATACAATAGAGGTGATTTTAAAAACACCGAAAGCCATGAGTGACAGGTCAAACAGATTTAATCACATCATGAAGGGTGGCGATTATATCACCATTCCTTACAGCGATAATTTGGTTTACTTAACGGGCGAAATCAACAAGCCCACACCTCATGATTTGGGTGCTTATTATCTAAGAAACAAAAGGGCTAAATTCTATGTCAACTTCTTCGGTGGTGGATTTACAGCAACTTCCGATAAAAAACACCTGAAAGTGATATACCAAAATGGCAAAAGTGTTGGTACAAGAACTATCTTCTTTGTAAGAAAATACCCTAAAGTTAAACCGGGCTGTACGATTGTGGTAACGAACAAAACCAAAACAGGTGATAAAGCTGTTTCAACAGGCCGACGGTTTAGCATAGACAACTTTATGAACCAAACCATGATGAGGGCCACCACAGTTTTGTCCTTGATGGGAATTTACAGATTAGCAGTCGGACGATGAGTACACAACAAAACAAAGGTTTCAACCTGTTTGATACCCTTGAAAAGGTCAAACCATTTTTAACCACCATTAAGAAAAGGTGGTACATTACTATCGTTACTGGTTTGATTTTTGGATTTATTGGTTACTATAATGAAAGTCAGAAACCCACCTCCTATTCTGCTCAAATTACTTACATGCTGGAGGATGAAATTCTGGGTTCCGGACAGGCCACTGCCAATCCATTGATGGCGGCAATCTCAGGTCAGGGGGCTCCGGCCAGCAGCAAGGCCATTATGAATGATTTAACCATGAGTAACAAGCTCATTGAATTGACTTTGATGCGCCCGGTGGAAATCGATAAGCGGAAAATCCTGTTGGTGAACTATTATCAAGAATTTAGTGGTTACCTGGGCAAGAACAATACAAAAGATCCGTTTTGGTATAAAGATACTTACACCATTGGCAGCAATCAAAATTTGGATACCCGATTGAGGTCTCTCAGTTCTATGCTGAAATTATCTTTAAAAACCAAGGTTATGGAATCCGGTTTGCTTAAGATGGATCTTTCCAGCGGAGACGAAAAGTTTACCAAATTTTTTCTTGAGCAACACCTTAAAACCATTTCTGATTTTTACATCAACAAAAGAATTGAAAAAGCGCAGTTGGCAGTTGTTTCAATAAAACGCAGAAAAGATTCATTGAGTGCAGTCATTCAAGGCAAAGAATATAGTGCTGCTGCCATTGTAGACAATTCCTTTGGAGCAGTGATGCGCAGAGCACAGGTGCCGGAAATACAGGTAAGAAAAGACATCACCATCTTAAATAATCAATATATGGAGAGCATTAGTGCGCTTGCAGCGGCTAAATCCGAACTGGAGAAAAGACGACCATTTATTTCCGTGGTAGATGATGTCAGATATCCTCTTGAATCTGTTGGTCCAAAATCAGTTAATCAGGGGGTTATTTCCTCCATTATAGGCATATTAATCGGTGCTTTGCTTCTTGTAGGTAAAGATTTTGGCGGCGATTTTCTTCATAAGCAAAAGCAGGCTTTCAAGGAAAATCAGGCACCTTCAATTTGAGCCAACCTAAAGTAACCGTTGTTCTAGCTGTAAAAAACGAAGCCCGTTTTTTAAAACAAACAGTTGCCGACCTATTAGGTCAAACCTATTCAAATATTCATATCATCGCTATTGATGACGGCTCAACCGATGAAACAGCGAGTCTTCTCAATTTGTATTCCACCAAGATACAAATAATCAGAAACGATGTCAGCCGGGGGCAATCACACTGTATAAACAGGGCGATGGAGTTGTCGGATTCGCCTTATTTGGCTGTCGCCGATGGAGATGATGAATATGTTCAAGATAAAATAAGCCGTCAGATATCATTCTTGGAAAAACATGCTGAAATTGGTGTGTGCGGCTGTCAAATTCATACCATTCCTACCGGCTTGCATTGGAATTTACCCACTACGCATAACAAAATACTGGGGAGAATGCCATTCAATATGCCCATGGCTCATCCTGCCATAATTTACAGACGAACTGCACTGTTAAATTCGCGTTACGACGAAACCTTGAGGCAGGCAAAGGATTATGACTTTCTTTATCGTCTCAGACATAAAACACGGTTTTACAATTTACCCTTTAAAGGAGTGCGTTACAGGTTGAACAAGGCCGATTCCCAGGCGCAGCAGCTTCGTATACAGACCGCAAATCAAATTCGCGCAGCCATTCTAAACGAAGATTTTGGCATAAATCATCCGGAATTCATTCAGCTTCACAATACCATTTGTAATCTGCAACAGGGTGCCGATTCTAGCCTATTCTCCGATTGGGTAAACACCATCTTGTCCAGAAACTCCCAATACCATCAAAAATCGCTTCAGCAAGAATTACACACCCAGATTTGGCATTATATCAATAAATTCAAGTTGAATAGAAGAGAAGGCCTTAAACACCTATTGCTGTCAGGATTGCCTTTATCTCAAAAAGCGAAGGCGGGTATCAAACTGCTTCAATAACAAAGTAGTTCTTCTTGCCTTTTTGAACAAGCAGGTATTTGCCGTGCAACAGGTCGTCTGTTGAAACCTGTCCATCATGGTTGGTGTATTTTTCCTTGTTCAATGACAAGCCGTTGGCCTGAATCATTTTTCTTGCTTCACCCTTGCTCGGGAAAATGGTACTGTGCTGGGCAAGCAAATCCAGAATGGGAATACCCGATTTCAGCAAATCCGAGCCAACACTGAATTTCTCCAAACCTTCCAAGCCTGAGACAAGCACCGACTCATTCAAATTGAGCAACTCTTCCCGCGTGCCGTTTCCAAAGAAAATGTGGGTCGCCTTGATGGCATTTTCCAAATCTTCGGCGGAATGCACCCGTCCTGTTAGTTCTGCAGCCAACTCTTTTTGCAGGTTTCTTAAATGTTCGTTGCCCGAATGACTTTCAATCAATGCCTCAATTTCAGCTTTGCTTTTCAGGCTGTAAATCTTAATAAACTTTACTGCATCTTCATCTGCCACATTCAGCCAAAACTGATAAAAGCGATAAGGTGAAGTCTTATTTCTATCCAGCCAGATGTTTCCTCCCTCACTTTTACCAAATTTACTGCCATCACTTTTGGTCACCAATGGGGCAGTTATGGCAAAAGCCTCACCTCCGGCTTTTCTGCGCACGAGTTCGGTGCCTGTGGTAATATTTCCCCACTGATCGCTTCCACCCAATTGCAGCTTACATCCGTAATGATTGTACAAGTGCAAAAAATCGTAACCCTGAACCAGCTGATAGGTGAACTCAGTGAATGACATTCCCCCGCTTTCCAAACGGTTTTTCACGCTGTCTTTGCCCATCATGTAATTCACGGTAATGTGTTTGCCCACATCTCTGATGAATTCAAGGAAACCAAATTTTGCAAACCAGTCGTAGTTGTTTACCATTTCAGCTTTGTTCGAGCCTTCATCGAAATTTAAAAACTGCATCAACTGCTTTTTTTGCCCCTCCAGATTTTTGTTGATGGTTTCCGCATCGAGCAGCTTTCGTTCATCGCTTTTACCACTGGGGTCGCCCACCATGCCGGTGGCGCCTCCCACAAGCGCAATGGGCTTATGTCCGGCCCGCTGAAAATGAATGAGCAGGGTAATGGGAACCAGATTTCCAATATGGAGTGAATCGGCTGTTGGGTCGAATCCACAATAACCTGTTACCTGTTCTTTTTGAAGCAATTCTTCGGTTTCAGGCATGATATCGTGCAGCAAACCACGCCAGCGCAGCTCCTCTACAAAGTTGAAATTCGGTTTAAATGACATTCGCCGCGAAATTAATGCATGAGTTCAATGTGGAACTCATTCTGTGTCTCTCTTCAGCCTTTTCACCATGGCCGAAATACTTTTTTTCAATTCTTCGGTTTGTTCATCCTCCAGACCGCTTGTAGCAAAACTCACTACCTGACGACTCTCCTTGATCTGAAAGTTAATTTCATAAACCAGATAATCCACCCTCATCATGTAACTCCAGGGAATATATATTTTCTTGGAAATGAGATTTTGTCTCCAGCCAATTCCGTTTTCATCAACACGAATAAAATATTCCCCTTTAAGCTTGAAATACAAAATGCCTGCAGCCAATAAAGAAACCAAAGCTGCCACGAGTCCACCAACCCAGCCAAAAATGGCATAGTGAATGGACCACATAACAAAACAAATGAACAAGGCCACAATCATCAAAGGCAATTCAGCTTTTTGCCTTGAAATGCGTACCTCGAAAACCTCAGGTACCGACATCAATGTTGAAGTACAAATCGAATGCGGTTTTTACCATTTGAAATGTGGTAAATACCGGCCGGCAAATTAGCAGTAGAAAAAGTAACTGCATTTTTATTGCTTTCCTGCATGTCTATTGAATATTGCCTTCCAACCATATCGGTTACTTGCCAAATGTCAGCCGCAGCATCCAATCCATTCAGGGTAATAAACTGATCTGCCGGGTTGGGAAACAACTTGTATTGTCCGGATTCTGAATTATTCAAACTTGCAGTACCTGAAACCACGGTCAGCGTGTAGGTTTTGATGGAATCATCCTGCTGACGGGGCAATCCTGAAACTTTGGCAAATGCCCTTACATAAATGGTTATAGGGTAAACACCCGCCTTTGTTGCAGTTCCTGCAATGCGCATACAACGAACTGTATCCCACAAATAAACGCAACTGGTATACTGGCAGGTGTAATTTATGCCGGCGGGGAAGCCCAGTACTTTGGTTACCCTGATCGAATCAATCTTTACGGGAATTTTCTGCCCAAACACCAACTGATAGGTATCTCTGAACATCAGCACCGAAATGCCTTGATTGTATGGTTTGCCCTCAGTAGCATCGGGCAGGACTGAGGGCTTTAATCCCGGAGTGGTTAATGTTTTGTCGGGCGTGCAAATTTGCGCCTCAGCCGAAGCCACAAAAAACAACATGATTGCGGCAGAAAAAAATATGTTCTTTATCATTGCGTAATTCTTGCTCACGAAATAAATGAAAAAATCCGGAATTGCCCAAATTATCATATTCATCTTTTGCGCACTCGCAGCAAGAGATGTTAATGCGCAGGTGATCATCAGAGTTCAGGATGACGAAGCCCACAAAATCACTCCCGATTATATTGCTGCCTACAATAGTTTTGGACTGTTGCTAAAAACCACTTTAACCGACGCTGGAATTAGCGTGGACGCCGGCTTGCGCAAATTGAGTTTGACCGCAACAGGCTACAAAACAATCGATACGGTTTTGAGTACTGAAGCCACCCCGGGCAGTGTTTTGTTATTTACCATGGTTTCAGAGTCTTCAAATCCAATGGATGAGGTGGTGGTGAGCACTGCTAAAATGCCCTCTAAAATCAGCCGCAGCAGTGTAAGCCTTACTTTGTTAAAACCCTACCTCATTGAAAACAAGGTAACTGCAGATATTTCCAATATTCTTGATCAATTGCCGGGGGTAAATGTAACCGACGGACAAATAAACATTCGCAGCGGCAGCGGCTGGAGTTATGGCGCCGGCAGCAGGGTAATGGTTACCTTGGATGAACTGCCCATGCTGAGCCCCGATGCAGGAATTGTGCAATTTGGCTTTTTGCCTGTAGAAAACCTGGCTGCTGTAGAGGTGGTAAAAAGTGCAGGCAGTGTATTGTATGGTTCCAGCGCGCTTAACGGGGTAATCAACCTCAGAACGGCAGAGCCCACGGCAAAACCCGCCGCTAAGGTGAGCTCCTTCGCAGGAATGTACGATTTTCCCGAAAGGGCATCGCTTAGGTGGAACCAAAAACGCAGGGCTGTTTTAGGAAACTCGGGCTACTGGTCTCAAAAAACCGGTCGTACAGCCTTAACACTTCAGTGGAATGGCCTTTACGATCAGGGATTCAGAACCAATGAATTCAACAACCGTGCAAGAATGGCCCTTAGGGTAAAAAAAGAATCCAATAAAATTACAGGGTTTAGTTACGGGTTAAACGGCGCCGTTCAAAAGGGCAGAAGCGGCACTTTTTTGGTGTGGGAAAACTTCAATCTCGGCTACACTACCTTAGACACCAGTTTTAATTTCACCAATTCGCTTCGGTTCAACATCGATCCTTTTGCCGAATACAAAAAAGGGAATACAACGCACAAGTTTTTAGGGCGATTCATGGGCATTGAAAACGATGTGGAGTCAGACAACGCAGGTTCCGACCAAAGCAACGGCTCCAGCATGGTTTATACCGAATACCGAATTACCCATACCCTGCGCGGTTTGGTGATAACCGGTGGGGTAGTAAACATGCTCGCCGAAACGCACTCGCCCCTATTCGGAGGAAACCAGAATGCGCGCAATACCGCTGCGTTTATGCAGGCCGATTATCGCAAAAACCGCCTTACACTCAATGCCGGTGGCCGGTATGAACATTTTTCAGTGAATAATTTTGCGCAAGGCAAACCCGTTTTTCGGGCAGGAGCCAATTATGCAGCAGGCAGGTATACATTCATCAGAGCCAGTGCCGGTCAGGGGTTTCGATTTCCTTCCATGGGCGAGTTGTTCATCACTACATCGGTTGGAGATGTATCGGTATTTGCCAATCCCGGCTTGCGACCCGAAACCGGCTGGAATGCCGAATTCGGACTCAAACAGGGCTATAAAATTGGCAACTTCAGGGGTTTCGCCGATTTCAGCCTGTTCAGAACCGAGTTGCAAAACATGATGGAATTTTCCTTCGGCCAATGGTCATTTACCTCACTGGGCTATGGGTTCAAAAGCTTAAACACGGGTAAAAGCCGAATAGATGGTTTTGAAATTGAAACAGCCGGCGAGGGAAAGCTCGGACAAACACATTGGCAACTGCTTGCCGGCTACACGCATACCCGGCCCACCAGCCTCACCCCGGGACTCATATATGGGGCAGACACGGCCAATCAGCAACTCAGTTTCATTTCAACCCGAAGCGATTCCATCAATTTTCTCAAATACAGAAGCCGATCGTTGATTCGCTTCGATCTTCAGTGTCGTTGGAAACTGCTGGAAACCGGATTGAGTGTGAGGTATAACAGCCCTATACGCAATATCGACGCTGCGTTCGTAAGCGGACCGCTGCCTTATATCATTCCCGGCGTGGCCGAAGCGCGCAGTCGCATTGCCTCAGCAGTGGTGTTCGACTGGCGCATTGCATGGAATATGAATGAGCAGTGGAGATTTAATTTTCAGGTAACGAATTTGTTCAACAAAGAATACATGGGCCGCCCCATGGATATTCGTCCCCCCAGGGCGTTTCAGTTGCAGGTGGTTTGGAAGCTGCCGTAACTACACACTTGGAAGGTCTTGTATTAAACCTGGAAGGTCTTCGCGCGTGCGCGGGAAAGACGACCCATTCAAAACCCCTCCCCCTCCTGACATTCACCCAATTTTCATCATCATTCTTCAAAAGCACTTTAAATTGGGTAATTTTGCGCCTTCATTTAACAAAATACTTACAATGAGTACCGTAAAAGTAGCCATCAATGGCTTTGGCCGAATCGGCCGACTGGTTTTCCGTCAGATTTATAATATGCAGGGCATCGATGTGGTGGCCATCAACGACCTCACCAGCCCCGCTACCTTGGCCCATTTGCTCAAATACGACAGCGCACAGGGTCGCTTCGGTGTGGATGTAACCGCCACCGAAAACTCCATTATCGTGAATGGTCATGAAGTAAAAATTTACGCACAAAAAGATCCGGCTCAAATTCCCTGGGGAAGCCACGGTGTAGATGTGGTTATCGAAAGCACAGGTTTCTTTACCGATAAAGACAAAGCTGCTGCACACATTACCGCCGGCGCCAAAAGGGTGGTTATCTCCGCCCCCGCCACCGGTGATTTGAAAACAGTTGTTTTCAATGTAAACCACCACATTCTCGATGGCAGCGAAACCATCATCAGCTGCGCAAGTTGTACCACCAACTGTCTGGCTCCTATGGCCAAAGCCCTGAATGACAACTACACCATTCTGGCCGGCAGCATGACCACCATTCACGCCTACACCAACGACCAGAATACACTGGATGCACCGCACCCCAAAAACGATCTGCGTCGTGCCCGTGCTGCTGCACAAAATATTGTTCCCAACAGCACCGGAGCCGCCAAAGCAATCGGTTTGGTATTGCCCGAACTCAAAGGCAAACTCGATGGTGGTGCCCAGCGCGTTCCAACCATCACCGGTTCTGTAACTGAGCTAACTGCTATCTGTGCAAAAAAAACCACAGCCGACGAGGTGAATGCCGCCATGAAAGCCGCCGCCAACGACAGTTTTGGTTATACCGAAGAGGAACTGGTAAGCACCGATATCATCGGAATTTCTTATGGTTCGTTGTTCGATGCCACCCAAACCAAGGTTATTACCGTTGGCGACACCCAGCTGATTAAAGTTGTAAGCTGGTACGACAATGAAATGAGCTATGTGAGCCAGCTGGTTCGCACAGTGAAGCACTTTGCCGGGCTGATTTCTTAAAAACAGACCTGGAAGGTTTTGTATTAAACCTGGAAGGTCTCCACGCGCGCGCATGAAGCAAGCACCCGAACTGCCAACCATTCCACCCGGTCGCTACCGCCATTACAAAGGCAAGGATTATGAACTGATAGGCATGGCCCTACACAGCGAAACCCTTGAACCAATGGTGGTGTACAGGCCGCTTTACGCCACCCCCGACATTCCCGAAGGAACCCTGTGGGTAAGGCCTGCCTCCATGTTTTTAGAAATGGTGGATACGCCCAATGGCCAAATC
>CANHCW010000037.1 GCA_947459165.1 Flavobacteriales bacterium | reverse complement strand
TTCTGGCGATTAAATCCTCAAAAATACGGCATCATCAGCGGCAGCGTTACTTCCCAGCTTATTCCAACTGCAAATGCCGACAGCATCGGCTTCGACATGAAATCGCACCTGTTTGCCGACAGTGTAAAAATCAACGGAAACAAAATTCGGTTTATCCGCAACGGTGATATCATTTACTGCTTTAAACCCGGCGGATGGAAGAAAGATCATTTTGATTCTCTGACAATCTATTATAAAGGTAACCCCTCCATATTTGGTGGCACCGGATATTATGTTCGTGAGTTTCATGCCACCGGACCATCCATTCACACCCTTTCACAACCCTACGGAGCTTACTATTGGTGGCCCTGCAAACAAACCCTCAGCGACAAAATCGATTCGATCGACATCATCGTCAGTACCCACCCCGATTTTCGCGCTGCATCAAATGGTTTGCTCATCACAGAAAACAAGGTAAACGACACCACCAAAATTTACCACTGGAAACACCGCTACCCCATAGCAACCTACCTCGTGGCCGTCGCTGTTTCAAACTACAATCAGTTTCTCCAGCACGCCCACTTTCACAACCGCCCCGATTCGCTGCCCGTTCTCAACTATGTTTACCCGCAAAACGAGGCAGAATGGAAAAAAGACGGTCAGGCTGTTTTACCCATGCTGCGCCTGTTCGACAGTCTTTTTGGTGAATATCCATTCATGAAGGAAAAGTACGGTCACGCCCAGTTTCCCTGGGGAGGCGGCATGGAGCACCAAACCATGAGTTTCATGGTGAATCTCAGTTATGATCTGGTGGCACACGAACTGGCCCACATGTGGTTCGGCGATCAGGTTACCTGCGGTTCCTGGAATGATTTGTGGCTGAACGAAGGTTTTGCAACCTACCTAACTGCACTGGCGTATCGCTACCTCAAACCCGATGAAGAGTGGCTCACAGTTTTAAGGGATATCCGGCGTTCCGCCACCTCCGCTGACGACGGCAGCATTTTTCCAACAGATACCATTACCGTAAATCGTTTGTTCAGCGGAAGGCTTACCTATAACAAACCTGCCTTCGTATTGCACATGCTTCGTGAAAGAATTGGCGATGCCGCTTTTTATCGTGCTTGCCGTAAGTTTCTGCAACCGCCAAGAAGCTACGCGTTTGCAAGCACACTCAACCTTCGTACAATCATGGAACAGGAATCGGGGCAAAACCTCGATACATTCTTCCTTCGCTGGTACAGGGGTGAAGGGTTTCCCTATCTAAACATCAATTGGATCCAGAAGGGAAAGGGAATGCAGGTTACAGTTAAACAGCAACCCTCCCATCCATCTGTTCCGTTTTTCGATGTTCCCATCCCCATTCTATTTTCAGGCAAAAACAAAAACGGACAGGCCACCGACAGCCTGATTGTGCTTAAACCCATTCAATTGAATCAAACCTTTTCATTCTCACTTCCCTTCTCTGCCGATACCGGCATTTTCGACCCACGGGTAACAGTGCTGGCCAAATATTCCATGGCCGGACTCAATCAAGACAACATCCTCACCCAACCCATTGTCTTAAAAGGGAACCCGGTGAATAATTCCCAACTCGAAATCGAAACCCTGAACCTAAAAATCACCCGCATTGATATCTTCGATGCACTCGGTCGCACCTGTCTGCAAACCGGCAATAACCTTCAGCATCAGGCCGGTGGAAACTTGACTGTAAACATCTCTGCACTCAGCCCTGGAACCTATATCGCAAAAATCTATGGTCAGGATCAACAGGTTTCCCTTAAATTTGTTAAGTTAAAATGAAAAAATACTCGTTTCTCTTCATGCTGTTCAGCGGATTGCTTTTTTTAGCAGCTTGCGAAAAAGGCAAAACTCCTGTTCAGCCGCCTGTCACTCCTGAAAAGAAAGGCATTACACTCTCTTTTAACGCCGAATGGAACGGACAGCCGCTTGAACTTTCCAAAATGCAATACACCCAGCCCAACGGTGAAGTGCTCATGTTTCGCACCTGGAGCACAATTTTGGCCAAATTGTCTCTGGTTCGCGAAGACAATACCGAAGAACTTTTGGGCGACGGTTATCAGTGGATTAACCTGGCCACAGGACGCACCCAATTCAACTATGCCACCGCATCAACCGGCAATTACAAAGGCATTCGCTTTCAACTGGGCCCCGACTCTGCCATCAACCATGGCGACCCGAACATTTGGCCTGCATCCCACCCGTTAAACTCCAACTTAACCGGTTTGCACTGGGGCTGGGCAGGTGGCTATATCTTTCAAGCTATTGATGGTGAGTACAAGGATAATGCTTCAGCCGGCTCCACCAGCGGACTTTCTTTTCATACAGCCACAGATTTGTTTCAAACAACCTATTTTCTGCCTTTCAACTTTAGTTTGGATACAAAGCACAAAACGGCCAACATAGCCATGGATGCTGCAATTATGTTCTCACAACCTAATGCCATCGTGCTCAAAAACAAATCCGTATCGCACAGCTCAGGGCCGGCCGAAGTTGCGCTAATGCAAAAGATCATTGAAAACTCAAAAGGCGCTTATCGCATTGTATCGGTGAATTGATGCGCCTGCGCAAAAAACATATTGCACTTTTCTGGTTGCTGGCCTCAGCGGGTTTGGTTTTTCAGGCCTGCCGAAAAGATGAAAAGGCCCCGCTGAAAAAAACACCATACCAGCGAACCTACATCAATCCGTACACCATATTTCCTGAAAAATATGGTTTGCCTCAATTGCCGCAAGACAATCCGCTTAGCGAAGAAGGCGTTTACCTGGGTCGTATGCTGTTTTACGATCCCGTGCTGTCATTGGACAGTACCATATCCTGCGCTACTTGCCACAACCAAAAGAACGCCTTTGCTGATCCGGTAAAATACAGCACAGGGATATTTGGTTTAGAATCAACCCGCAATGCTTCGGCTCTTTACAACCTTGCCTACAGTCGGGTTTTCTTTTGGGATGCCCGTCAAAAAACCCTTAGAGAACAGGTGCTGGAACCCATCCAGGCGCACAACGAAATGGCGCTAACTTTGCCATTGCTGCAACAAAGACTCAAGCGCATTCCCCGTTACAAGGAATGGTTTGCCAAAGCCTTCGACAGCGAGCCCGACATTTTCAATATGGCTCTTGCTATGGAGCAATTCATGCTCACCATTGTCAGCAAAGATTCCCGTTTCACCGATTTCTGGCCCGGCAAATTCAGCAAACTCACAGCACAAGAGAGAGAAGGTGCATTGCTTTTCAATGGTTTGGTTGATGAAGATCCTGTAACCGGAGCTTTAAGTGGCGGAGCCGATTGTTTTCATTGCCACGGAAGTGTGTTTGTGCAGGCCAATAACCCAAACTTTGGTGGCATTGCAAGCAACGGCCTCAATCCGTTGGTAACCGACAAAGGTTTTGGAGCCATCAGTGGTCTAAGCTCCGATATAGGCACTTTCAAAACACCCTCTTTGCTCAATATAGCACTCACCGCGCCGTACATGCACGATGGCCGCTTCAAAACCCTCGACGAGGTAATTGATCATTACAGCGACCACATTCGCTTCGATGCACCCAACCTGCATCCGCAAATCAAAGTGCACGGTCCCAAGCAGCGTCTGCTTACCCCAACCCAAAAAGCTGCACTCAAGGCGTATTTGCTTACCATGACGGATACAGTTTTTATTAATAACCCGGCGTATAGCAATCCCTTCAAATAATATAAGATTTTTAACTCAAAAAAACAAATTAAATCGGCAAAACCGAATAAGAATTCGCTGAATTCCTTATTAGTAAGCTAACACTGGACCCAACCATCTTTCGGCTTGCTCCATGCTCCAGCCTTTGCGTTGCGCGTAATCCGCCACCTGGTCTTTGTTGATCTTTCCCAAACCAAAATACTTGCTGTCGGGGTGGGCAAAATAAAACCCGCTAACCGCCGCTGCCGGCATCATGGCCATGCTTTCCGTGAGGGTAATTCCCGCGTTTTCGGTGGCATTCAGCAATTCAAACAAAGTGGTTTTTTCCGTGTGCTCGGGGCAAGCCGGATAACCCGGTGCAGGGCGAATTCCACGGTAATTTTCGCGAATTAAATCTTCGTTGCTCAGGTTTTCGTCGTGGGCATATCCCCAGAAACGGGTACGAACCTCACGGTGCAGGTATTCAGCAAAGCTTTCAGCCAATCGGTCGGCCACGGCTTTTACCAAAATACTTCTGTAATCATCGTGATCCTTTTCAAATTCTTTAACCAGTTCATCGCAGCCAATGCCGGCAGTAACAGCAAAACCACCCAAATAATCGACTTTGCCGCTGTTTGCCGGAGCAATGTAATCGGACAAACACAGGTTGGGCACTCCAGGTGCCATTTTGCGCTGCTGACGCAGGAAGTGGAAAGTTGCCAAGGGGTTGCTCAGGGTTTCATCGGCGTACACTTTTACATCGTCGCCCTCGCTTTGTGCCGGATAAACGAAAATTACGCCTCTGGCTTTCAAGCGGTTGTGTTCAATCACCATGTCGAGCATGGCATGGGCATCATGAAGCAGTTTCTTCGCCTCTTCTCCCACAATGCTGTCTTCAAGTATCTCAGGATAACGGCCCGCCAATTCCCAAGTTTGGAAAAAGGGCGTCCAGTCTATGGTTTGGCGCAGTTCATTCAAATCAATGTTGTCAATGACCTGAACTCCCGTAAACCGGGGTTTATCAATGGAAACGGCACTCCAATCGGTTTGGAATGCATTGGCCCTGGCTTCTTCCAAGGTGAGCAGACTTTTGGCATCCTGCCTGCGGGCATGATCTTCGGCCATTTTGGTATACTCTGCCTTCAGGTTTTGTTCAAATGCGGCCTTGTTATCATCAGACAACAGGCTGCCTGCCACAGGAACACTGCGGCTCGCATCGAGTACATGCACCACAGGATGATCGTATTTGGGCGCAATTTTCACCGCAGTATGAACCTTGCTCGTTGTGGCTCCGCCAATCAAAAGGGGTGTATTCATGCCCAGTCTCTGCATTTCCGATGCCACATACACCATTTCATCCAGGCTGGGCGTAATCAAACCGCTTAATCCAATAATATCGGCTCCCCATTCCCGTGCCTCTGCCAAAATTTTATCGGCAGACACCATCACTCCCAAATCTTTTATCTCGTAATTGTTACAGGCCATCACCACGCCCACAATGTTTTTACCAATATCGTGTACATCGCCTTTTACCGTGGCCAGCAATATTTTTCCCTGTGCCCTGCTATTCGGGTTGGCGGCTTTTTGTTCTTCCAGATATGGCTGAAGATAGGCCACTGCCTTTTTCATCACCCTTGCACTTTTCACCACCTGAGGCAGAAACATTTTTCCGGCTCCGAACAGATCTCCCACCACATTCATGCCGTCCATCAATGGACCTTCAATCACATTCAGCGGTTCACCCAGTTTTTGCCTGGCTTCTTCCGTGTCTTCCTCAATAAATTCGGTGATTCCCTTCACCAAGCTGTGGGTCAGTCTTTCTTCCACTCCGCCTTTTCTCCACTCTGCTTCTTCAACCACTTCCTCTTTCTTGGCCTTAACTGTGTCGGCAAAGGTTACCAGTCGTTCTGTGGCATCCGGACGACGGTTGAGCAACACATCTTCAACCCGTTCGAGCAGTTCTTTGGGAATTTCGTCGTACACTTCAATCATGCCGGCGTTTACAATGCCCATATCCAAACCCGCCTTGATGGCATGGTACAGAAATGCGCTGTGCATGGCTTCACGCACCACATCGTTTCCACGAAAGCTGAATGAGATATTGGAAATGCCTCCGCTTACACGGGCTCCGGGCAAGTGGGTTTTGATCCAGCGGGTGGCTTCAATAAAGTCAACGGCGTAATTGTTGTGTTCCTCAATTCCGGTGGCCACTGTCAAAATATTCGGATCGAAAATGATATCGAAAGGCGGAAACCCGACCTGATGAACCAGAATGTCGTAACTGCGCTGACAAACCTCAATTTTTCGGGCGAAGGAATCAGCCTGTCCGGTTTCATCGAAGGCCATCACCACCACAGCAGCGCCGTAGCGGCGAACCAGTTTGGCCCTCCGAATGAACTCTTCTTCCCCATCCTTCAAACTGATGGAGTTCACAATTCCTTTGCCCTGCAAACATTTCAAGCCTGCTTCTATCACTTCCCACTTGCTGCTGTCCACCATCACGGGTACCCTGCTGATATCCGGTTCTGAGGCCATCAAATTCAGGAAGGTTTCCATGGCTTTGGGTCCGTCAAGCATTCCCTCGTCCATGTTCACATCAATTACCTGTGCTCCGTTTTCAACCTGCTGACGGGCAACATCCAGTGCGGCAGTATAGTCTCCGTTCATAACAAGTTTTGCAAACTTGCGGCTACCGGTTACATTGGTTCTTTCACCGATATTTACAAAATTGATGTTGCTGCTCAGCGTAAACGGTTCCAGGCCGCTTAGTCTTAATGTTGGGGTTATTTCCATTATTTGGGACGCGAATTTCGGCTTTTTCAGGCCTTTTTCGGCCTCTCTGCAATAAAAGCATTACCTTTGTACAACATTTGGGGCAGTTTTACCTGAATACATTCAACAAAATATCGAGTTCTGCGCCCCCCAACTTACCTTTCCAATGACAACATTTAAAAACCTGGGTTTAGACCCGGAATTGCTCTCTGCCCTTGAAAAACTGGGCTTCGAAAAACCAACTCCCGTTCAGGAAAAAGCCATACCTGCCCTGCTCGAATCAGACAATGATCTCGTAGCGCTGGCCCAAACAGGAACAGGTAAAACTGCCGCTTTCGGCTTACCCTTACTGCAAAAACTTGAATTTTCAGGCTTTACCGAAGCCTTGGTTTTGGCCCCCACCCGCGAACTGTGTATGCAAATTACCCGCGATTTGGAAACCTTCGCAGCATTTAAACCCGAACTCAAAATTGTGGCGGTTTATGGCGGTGCCAGCATTCGCGATCAAATTTCGCTGTTAAAACGAGGCGCACAGGTGGTGGTTGCCACCCCCGGCCGACTCATTGACCTGTTGGAGAGAAAGGCTGTTCACCTTGATCAGTTGCGTGTTTTGGTGCTAGATGAGGCGGATGAAATGCTGAATATGGGTTTTCAGGAAGACATTGATACCATTTTGTCCAAAAGCCCGGCTGACAGACAAAGCTGCCTGTTCAGTGCCACCATGCCGCCCGAGGTGCGTCGCATTGCACAGCGTTACATGCGCAATCCGGCCGAAATTTCACTGGCCGCCAATACCACCAACGAAAACATTGAACACCACTACTATGTAGTAAAAGAAAAAAACCGCTACGAGGCCGTAAAACGCATACTCGATGTGGAACCCGATGTTTATGGCATTTTGTTCGCCCAAACACGCAGTTTGTGTCAGGATTTGGCTGAAAAGCTTATTCACGACGGGTACAACGCCGATTCACTTCACGGTGATTTGAGTCAGGCGCAGCGCGATAAAGTGATGGGCCGCTTTCGCAAGAAAACCCTGAATGTACTGGTGGCTACGGATGTAGCCGCACGCGGTATCGATGTAAGCGACATCACCCATGTGATCAACTACAGCTTGCCCAACGAACTTGAGGTTTATACCCACCGCAGCGGCAGAACGGCGAGAGCCGGAAAAAAAGGCATAGCCATCAGCATTATTGCCTCGCGCGACATTTCAAAAATTCAGCGCCTTGAAAAAATGACCCGATCCAAGTTCACCCAAATGCAGGTACCTGCGGGCGACGATGTGGTGAGGGCCAAATTTGCTCATTTTGTAGATGAACTGGCGGCAGAAGAACCCGATCAGGCCAGCATACACGCTTACCTGAGCATTTTCTACGCCAAAATGAAAACCATTACCCGCGAAGAACTGATTGAAAAACTGGCGAGTTTGGAACTGCGCAAGTTCATTGAGTACTACGAAGGGGCGGGCGACATCAACGAAGGCGCAGACCGCCGCAGCAGGGATTACGGTTCTGAAGGAAGCGGACACTACCAGAAATTTTTTCTCTCGGTGGGCGAACTCGACGGGCTTGATAAAAAGAACATTCTTCGCTGGTTAAACGATTGCGGTTTGGGCAAGGTAGAATTCGGCAAAATCCGGATTCACAGAACCCACACTTTCCTTGAGGCCGAAACCGACTCAACCGAGCTGGTGATGAATACCATTTCCAAAGAAAAAATCAATGACCGCAAGGTGCGCATTGAAATTCAGGGAATGGAGTCCGACGGCAGTCCCCGTAAAAAGAAAAACAGTTACGGCGGCGGTGGCGGCGATTACGGCAAACAGGGCAAATCTCATTTCAAAAAAGACAAAAAGAAATCCTTTCGTCGCTAAGTCGCATTAGCGCGAACCTTAACGGCATTTCTGTGTTTCTCTAACATGGAAAAACACTTTGTCGTAGCCGGTGGCAGCCACGGAATAGGCCTGCAACTGGTTCATAACCTGCTTTCACAAGGGCATTCGGTCACCTGCATTAGCCGGACAGCCCCTGATGTAACGCATACTTCTCTGCACTTTATCGCATACGACTTTTCTTCTGCGGACCCAATTCCAGCACTTCCCTCCGTGATTCACGGGGTGGCGTATTGTCCGGGCAGCATCAACCTGCGCATGTTTAAAAGCTTAAAAGAGGAAGATTTTCAGCGCGATTTTCAACTGAATGCGCTGGGTGCGGTTCGTTTGCTGCAAGCATCTCTTACCGGACTCAAAGCCGCTGAAAAATCTTCGGTGGTGTTGTTCAGCACGGTGGCGGTGGCGCAGGGAATGGCATTTCACAGCAGCATTGCCATGGCCAAAGGCGCCATTGAGGGTTTAACAAGAAGTCTGGCAGCCGAATGGGCGCCCAACATTCGGGTAAATGCCATTGCACCCAGTTTGGTGAATACTCCATTATCCGAAAGATTGATTTCCGGCGCTGAAAAAGCCGAGGCGGCAGCCAAAAGACATCCATTGGGGCGCATAGGCCAACCTCAGGACATTGCCTCAGCTGCGGCGTTTTTATTGGGCGAAGAATCCGGCTGGATGAGTGGGCAGGTTTTGGGAATAGACGGAGGATTATCGAGTTTACGCTGAGGCAGCCGTTTTCGGCAGACCTGGAAGGTCTTGTATTAAACCTGGAAGGTTTCGTGCGCGAGTGAAGAGTTTAAAAACAGCGAACAATATTGCCCCGTTGAGCACTTGTTCGGGTACTAAATACCAGAGTAGCTCATTAATGCCTTTCGGCGGGGTTTACATTGGAAAACCCGGCCTTACCGGTGCCGCATAACGCGATTTGCGAAGGCGTAAAGCAATTCCCAATTCGTTGGTGCGCGGTGACCACGCCTTAAGTTGCGATATTGTCTGCTCGTAAGTGTAATTGATGTACAGGTTTTTAACAATTATTCCCAGATTGAATGTTACAGCATCTGCGTTTTGCGCAAAATACCACGACCGCCTGTGCCCTATGCCAAATTGAAATTCGTTGTTTATTAGTGATACAGCAGCGTTGATCTGCGAAAAATTGCCTTGCTTCATCACCAAACCCTGAAGGTGCAAAGCTGTATATTGCGTTCTTTCTACATTTCGGAGTACAATTACCCCACCACTATGCAGGGTAAATCGCATGGGAACGCGATTGTCTACAACTCCGATATAATCATAAGAGGGTTGTGTGATGTTGTGAAGCGCCAAACCCACCTGAAAAAACTTGTTAAAAAATACAGCACCGGCTGCCACATCAGCATTGGCTTTGCGGTTTGCCGGTATTAACTCCGAAGTGGGTTTTACTGTTCCCTGCGTATAATCAATCTGATCCTCAAAACGCAGTTTGGAAAGTTGTATACCCTGACTTCTGTAACCCAAGGAAAGGCCATACTGCGCCGCCCAGCGACCCCGTTTAAAAGGCGTTTGGTATGCATACACCGCATTGGCTTGCGTTGTGGTAAAGCCACCGTCTCCGGCCTTATCCTGCAAGGCATAAAACCCAACATTGCCATAACCGTTTCCAACACTTTGATCGTAATACAATAAACCGGTATTGAAAACAATATCACGGCCCCACTGATTACGATATTGTGTTCCTAATCTAACAGCCGCATCACCATCTTTGCTGTTTGCAGAACCTGCAAGCGCCGGATTGAGGTAAATGGCACCTCGAGTGTATTGATTAAAGACTGCATCTTGAGCAAAGGCTGTTAATGACAAACCGGAAATAAATGACAACAAAACAACTTTTTTCATGGTTTATTTTATTAAAGTTACCCTCCCAGTATAACTTACCTGCTGGTTGGTACCTTTCAGTACAGCAGTGATAGAGTAAGCATAGGTTCCGGCAGTTGCATCGGAATTGCCCACTTTTCCATTCCACTTTGAACTGGCTGAATTTCCTTTAAAAATAATGCCTCCCCAACGGTCGTAAACCACAAAGTCCTTAATCTCAAAAATATCAGGCAGGCCAAAACCTTCATTCAATCCGTCGGAATTGGGTGAAAATGCATTGGGAAGAATGTTTGCGATGGGTTGTATTACAGTAATATTCAAACTATCCCTGCCTATACAGCCGTTGGGACTGGTAACCAACAACAGCAGGGTGGTGTTTTTACTCAGTTTTATTTTACCATCAGGCTTGTTCGCCTGATCACCAAAGTCTGCTGAAGGTTGCCAGCTGTAAACATAAGTTCCGGTTGGCGTTACGCTAGTGGTATAGCTCAGAAATTCATCGCGCATGCTAATTTGACCGGCGATAATTTTCGGTATTACTTGAGCAGGCTCGCCTAAAACCACAATGCTGGAGTCTCGACAACCCTTTCTGTCTGTTAGCAAGACCTTGTAGGTTCCTTTAGCAAGTCCGGTAATGGCTGATGTGGTTTGTCCGCCAGACCATTTCCAAAAGTATGAAGGATTTCCACCAGTTCCAATGGATGTAATGCGCCCATCGCTGTAACCAAAACAGGTGGGTGAATCCTGCGCAGTAATTTGTATTGCCAATTTATTGGGTTCTCTGATTACCGCAGTTGCTGAATCTTTGCAACCAAAAGCATCTGTGATGATTGCCTTGTAAGTTCCGGCTTTCAAACCCACTGCTGTTGCGGTTTTTTGCGATAGCCCATCATTCCATTTGTAGGTAAGAGGCGTAAAGCCGCCAGTTCCTTTTACCACCGCTTTGCCATTGGATTCAGCAAAACACCTGACGCTGTCTGTGCTGAGCAATTGTGCCACAACTTTACCCGGATTGATAAAGTTAAAGGTGTCTGCCGTAAAGCAACCCACACTGTCCTGCACCCTAACCGAATATTTTCCGGTAGTTTTTAGGAATACCGCGCTGTCTTTGGGGCCGTGGCTCCATTGCACCGATTTCCATTTCTTGCCCACCGAAAGGCGCAGGCTGTCGCGTTTGCAGTTGGTAAAGCGCAGGGTATCTGCGGCCACATTCAGCACAGGATTGGAAATGCGCACGGTGGTGGTATCGTAGCAGGTGCCGATACCGTTAAATTGTTTAAGCCATACCTGCGTGGTTCCTGCGGTTTGGATACGCGTGCGGAAGGTGGTGTCGCCGGTGGACCATTCAATACCGGAATTATACGAAAAGTTATTAAACAATGATGTAATTTCAGAATTATTTATTTCACGATTCCATACACCAATCTCATCAATTACACCTTTCATATATCCAGCCCATCCATCTGTATTGGTGTGCGATGATCGGCCAAATCTAAAAATTCCGTTATTGGAAACTGTATTTAATCCTATAACAGAGCTTGTGTGAACCAATTTAGAATTGATAAAAAACTTAAAATTACTGTTTGAGTCCATAGTGAATGCTATATGATAAAATTTGCCGGAATCAAATGTGTAGTTGTGTCTTAAGTTATTCTGAGGAGTTGGAGTAAACGACGGCCAAAGTTCTAAAAATGAAAGTTTCATAGAAACATAAACACCAAATCCTTGACCCGCCGAACTTTGACTTGCAGTGCCTAAACCCCAAGATGTTAAGAAATTCTCATATAAGTTAGCTTTCGTATTGAACTTAACCCAAGCGGCAACACTCCGAGCCTCTTTACCTAACGGAAAATTATTAAATTTTCCTTGTAAGTAATCATTAATTCCATCAAATAAATATGCACCGTTTTTATTACCAAAGCGGTCTGTAGTTAGTGCGGCACCTCCATAAGAAGATGCATGATTGCCATTACCACTCTCGTCATTCGCATTGCCACAAAATGGCCACCAGCCCACCAGGCCGCTTTTTAGGGAGCCGGAAAGTGTGGCACAGGCGTTTATTCCACCTGTAGTATCCTTTACCCGCAGGGTAACCGCCTGTCCGCTGCAAACAATGGTATCACGGGGCAATATGCGTGGATTTTGAACAGAAATCAAAGCATCATCGGTGGCAGTGCAACCAAAACTATCGGTGGCTGTAACGCTAATAGGACCAGTGGCATTGGCATACACCGATGCGCCTTTTTTACCGTTGCTCCAATTGTAGGAAGCAAAACCGGAGTTGGCATTTATCAATGCACTGTCCAACCTGCAGTAACTCTGGGTATCTTTCCCCATACTTACCGTAGGTTTTTGTATCCGCACGGTGGTGGTATCATAGCAGGAGCCAATGCCATTGGAAACCTTCACCCAAACGGTGGATTTGCCAAGAGCATTAGAGGTAGTTGTAGATAAAGTATCAAGATTAGACCATTGGTAATTAATATTAGAATATAAATTCTTGACCTCATTTTCAGTTAATTCACGATTCCATAAACCACATTCATCTAAACTACCTTTAAAATAATGAGAATTGAAATGATAATTGCCAAATCTATCAGCCGGATTATTTGTGGTATAATAGCTATACATATTTTCCACAATAGAACTGATAAGTTTAGAATTTAAATAAAGTTTCATTGTTCCTGTATTTAAATCATAAGTTAGTGAAACATGGTACCACTTGTTCTTAAGAATTTTTGTTTTCGCAGTAACATCATTACCACAATTACAATTCAGTACTGATATCCCTAAATAGCCACTATCTTCAATTACAATAGATGCATTGGGGTTAGGGGCTATTAGATAAATATACTGATGATTATTTACTCCATTTGGTCCTTCCCATTTAAACCAGGCCGCCAGTGAAATTCCTTTACTAGAACTCAAACCATTTGTACCCAATATATCTATGTAATTATTCGAGCCATTAAATTGATAGGCACCATTAGATATACCATTACGATCATTAGTCAATGCAGCGCCATAAACTTTACCATGATTTCCACTCCCACTCACATCATTCGCATTGCCACAAAATGGCCACCAACCTACTAAACCACTAGCTAAAGAACCGGTAGGTGCACTGCAGCCAATTGAAGCGCTTTGGGTTCTGACCGATAGTTTAACTGCATTGCTGTTGCAGACCACTGTATCTCTCGGACTAATTTTGGGATTTAAAACAGAAATTACCGCCGTATCAAAAACCGTGCAGCCCTGGCTATCGGTAGCGGCGATGGTATAGGTGCCCGTGCTTTTAACAAAAATACTGCTGCCGGTTTTGCCGTTGCTCCACGCATAGCTTTTGAAACCGGAGGTAGCCGTAATTTTTACACTGTCCTTACCGCAATAGCTTTGGGTGTTAGAGCCGATGGAGACAGAAGATGGTTTTGGAGAAACTACCTTAGCTTGATAGAGACCGGCAATTTCGCAAGGGTCTAAGGCACGGCTCCAGATGCCTATGTCGTCTAGTTTACCCGTTAAATAGGCTGGACCACTTGGCATAGACACGAATGGCTGCTCAACACCAAAAAACAGGTTTCCAGTCGTTGTAAAACTTAAAGGCGGCTTTCTAATATTTATTGTTTTTGAATGAATACCATTGATATAAAGACTCATCAATTTAGCTAAATTATTATACACTATTACATAGTGATTCCAATTAGAATATGTTACAGAACCACTAGTATGTGTTAATACAGCATTGTTATTACCATCTACTCCAGCAGCCCAACCAGTTATTCCATTACCACTACTACCTTCAAATCTTAGGCAAAAGGAAGCAATTGCATTAGGCCAGGATGTGACAAAATGCCTTTCAACCATGGTTTGAAAAGTATTAGATCCTGTCTTTAGTCCCCAACATGATATTGAAAATGAATTTGTATCGAAATTAAAATTTGATTTTTGTGTTATCTGAATAAAATCATTTCCGTCGAAGTTATAAGCCTGATTGGACCGGCCACCCCTGTCAGTTGTTAATGTTGCACCCGTTATCGTCCCATGGTTCGCATTTCCACTACTATCTAAAGCATTACCAGTAAAAGGCCACCAACCAAGTAATCCGTTCTTAGGAACATAATTGGGCACCTGTGAAAAAGCATTATTAAATACTGCTAATATTATTAGTGAATATATTATCTTACGCATATTTTTTTATCATTTAGAAATTTTATTACGGTTTCGTTAATGTTACGATAGACATTAAATTTTTTGTGGCGAAATTCTTTGGGCAGTGGGATAAAATTATCTAACAAATGCACACCATTTTCAAAAACCTTCACATTAAATATCTTTTCATTTCCAAGGGCATTAGCCTCCATCTGTTGGTCAAATATATTGATAGCATTAAGTCCGTTAATAGGCGGTGCTATAGCATTCAACTCATCATGAAATACTAGTGGATTTTGCAATATAGTCTGAGATAATTGCACCATCTCGGCTGGCGTCGTAAGTTGGTAATTATCAATATACCCTACAATATATTTTTGCCTTTTTTGTGGAACAAACATCCATAAAATCAAGCGGCAATAACCATGTTTAGCAGGATTGAAACCCTGTCTAATCGCTTCGATATGTATAAATCTATGGGTGTCTGTTTGCAGCTCAGGATGGTCCGAATTCATCCACTCCTCAAAACCAAAACCCGAATGAGCTGCAAAGTGGGCGCCATTCCTGTAATCCAAACCGCATGGTTCAGTCCATCCATTATTGGATTGCACCACCCTCACAAAGGCGCAACAGC
>CANHCW010000036.1 GCA_947459165.1 Flavobacteriales bacterium | reverse complement strand
GCCATCGGAATAATCGGAGAAAGTGGAAGCGGAAAATCACTCACATTATTGTCTATTGCAAGCTTGTTACCATCCGGATTAATTGCTAAAGGCAGTCTAATCTGGTCGCCGGGCAATTCAGGTGTGGATCTAACGCAATTAAAATCTGCTGAGATTCGGAGTTTGCTCGGTAAACAAATTGGTATGGTTTTTCAAGAGCCGATGAGTGCACTAAATCCTCAAAGAACCTGCGGCTGGCAATTGCAGGAAAGCCTAAGAATTCACAATGCCGGTGTAACCTTCGAACATGCTAAGTTGGCCTGTATTGAGGCGTTGAAATTAACCGGAATTGAAGATCCCGACAGGATTTATGGTTCTTATCCTCACCAAATAAGCGGCGGACAACGGCAAAGGGTGATGATTGCGATGGCAACAATCAATAAGCCGGCGCTGGTACTTGCAGATGAGCCCACCACTGCACTCGATCCGCAAACGGGTGTGAAAATAATGCAAACACTGGTTGATGCCTGTAAACTGAATAATAGCAGTCTGCTGGTAGTTAGCCATGATATTGTTTTACTGAGTAAGTTTTGTTCTCACATTGTGGTCATGAGAAAAGGCGAAACGATTGTTTCGGGCACAGTTGAGGATGTTTTGGGTTCAAATAACAGGCATGCTTATGTAAACGAGCTATTGAATTCAATACCAAAAGGGGCGAGGAATGCCGTTGTATCGGGAAATGCGCAGTTGATTGGCGAGAATCTGGGTAAAACTTATAAAATGGCTGACTCTGCGCATATGGCACTTGAAGACATTCGTTTTGAACTTGCCGCCGGAGAGACGCTGGCCGTAATTGGTTACTCCGGTTCAGGCAAATCTACCTTGGCTAAATTGTTAACAGGCCTTGAACAGGCCGATACTGGGTCTCTTTTTTTCCGTGGCGAAAATATTTTGAACAAGAGACCTACCGGGGTGCAAATGGTTTTTCAGGATCCATATTCTTCTCTGAATGTGTCTATGAGAAACAGTGAAATCGTTTCAGAGGTGCTTAGGTTGAAGGGTGTCGGAAAACCGGAATGCAATCTCCGATGTGAAGAATTGTTCAATTTAACCGGCCTGGACACCGCATTGATGCAGCAATTTCCTTCATCACTCAGTGGAGGTCAGCGACAGCGATTGTGCATTGCCCGGGCTCTGGCATCCAATCCACAAGTGCTCATTCTGGATGAGGCCATAGCGGCATTGGATCCGCTGGTACAAAAACAAATACTCGATTTGCTTCTTGAAATTCAAAAAAAGACAGGCATCATTTACATCTTCATTACCCACTCTCCCGAGGCGGCAGAATACATGAGTAGTCAGGTGCTTTGTTTAGAAGCAGGAAAAGTTCATTTCTATGGCAGGGCGGAAAACTGGTTTACTCATTCGGGAGGCGCTTGAATGCTTGTAGCAGATGATCCGTCTTCCCTGTGAATTATCAGTCTGTTTTTGTCCAGTTCAATTCGAATGGATTTGAGGTACCTGTTTAATTCGCCCAGTTTGTCCATAAGCCGCATGTTTTGCCCTGTTCCGTCATGATTGTCTATTAATTCGACGAGGAACTGGTAGAGAAGAAACAGTGAGAAACCTTTGCTTTCAGCAATCAGCGGACCAATGAGTTTTTCGCCTTTCCACTCCAGAATTTTTTTGCGACTGCCCACGCCGAGTGCAAAAAACTCGTCCGGGGTGAGGTTGAACATTCCGTCGGATATGTGACGATAATTAGGGTTCATAGCATTATTTTTTGTTTGAACTTACCATTGATATGTATTCATATGCGAAGGTGTCGGAGGTTTGGATGTAAGCACATTTTACTTTGCCTTTAGCTCCCAGTCTCAGCTTTTCCATATCGCAGGAATACCCCAGTAAAATGTTTTCACACCCCATGGCATTGCCTCTTAAAATGGCAGCAAGTAGTCCTGGTCTGTATGCGCCATAGTTGTAATCCTGACCAATGAGCAAGGTGTTGTACTGATTTCCTTCTGCGAATGAGAACACTGCACAAGCCACATTTCCGGTTTCCTTATCCCACAGTTCTACCACATCCCAGTTAGGCATTGCATGCATTTTTTCGAAGAATTTAAGGGTTAGCGGAAAGGTATTGAGTTCACGCCCTCGTTTTTGAACATTGAGGTAGAGCTCATGCCATTTGGCCGGATCCATGAGGCCTTTATCACAAATTACATCGTATTTGGCGAGTTCGGGAATGACATTGTCGCGAACATGTTTGCGTGATTTTTTACCAATGCTGGCAAGGTATCCGTCTAAATCGTTCCAGCCACTGAGTGAAATGCTGTAGTTCACCGGAAGCTCCTTTTGCAGAAAATCAAATTTCTGCCCCATCATTCCTGCCATTTCATTGTTCTTCTCAAAATCGCGCAGCATAAGGCTTTGTCCATTTCGTGATTTTTGTATCTGTTCAGCTTTGATAAATATGAGTTCAATTGCCTCTTTTGCGGAAGGGTGGTTTTCACTTACAAAAAGATGTTCACCTTCAGTAATGAGAGAGCCCATCATAGTAACACGGCTGCACATGTAGTAAGGATCTCCGTTCTGCCTGATACTTTCTATGAATTCAGATTGATCGGCTGAGCTCAGCATGTCGTCTTTCATTAAGGCAGTGGTGAAGAATGTGGCGGCAACGAGTTGTCCGTTTTGATCTTTTACGGTTAGATAGTCAAAATCCCAGTTGTCTTGTGGAAGTGTGTTGCCGGTAAATGCCATTTCCAGTTGTTTCAGGGCGCCGGTGGTGTAGTTTCCTCGGCCAACAAACGCTTTGTTCCAGGCGTTTTCATCGAGTCCCGCAACCGAATTGGTGTGTTCAATAGTCAATTCTCCGGTATTTTGATTTTTGAAGCTTTCGAGATGCTGCTCCAGTTCGTTGATGTTGGCAGGCATTTCTTTTTTGAAAGCGGTGTAAATTTTACTCAGTTTCAATCCATCTTCAATGATGGCATTGAAATAGTTTTCAGTGAGTGCTGTTACCATGGCCTCAATTTGGCTGAAATCGTTGTTGCGGGTAATGGTGAAACGAATGCCGGCATTTTTCATTGGCACTACCGGAAAGGCTGAAACATTAAGGTAAAAACCATCTTTCATCATGTTGCCTACAACATTAAAGGCTGTGTCGGGTGCTGAAGTTCCGATAAAGAAAACAGGAGAAGGATTGTCTTTAATCAGCGGCAAATTTGCCTTTTTAAGCAAAAATTCAGTGAACTTAATTTTGTCTGCGAGGTCTTCCTGCAGGGTGTAAATTTCATCGGTAAGATGAATGTCGGCCATAGCGTTGGCAGCTCCCAAAGTTGCGGGCTGAAGGGGACCTGAGGTAATCAGCGGGCCGCCGCAGCTGCGAACAGTATGCGCCCACTCAGCATTTGGAAACACAATGGCTGAACCGCCCGTGGCAAATGCTTTTGCAAAAGAAACTGCCAGAATCATTTTCGGGTGTAACGGGCCGTGCTGCAAAATATAGCCAGAGCCTTTAGGGCCGTAGCAGCTCATGCCGTGTGCATCGTCTATATAGCAGTAAAACTGATCGTAGCGATTCATCAGGTCTAACAGTTTTTCAACCGGTGCTCCATCGCCATACATGCTGTAGATGCCATCGGCCAGATACCACACTTTGTTGTAGCGGGTTTTGGCGGCAATCAGTTTTTCTTCAATTACATCGGGGCGGTTATGGCGGATCAGTTCCACTTCAATACCGCGGGCCTTGAGTAATTTGGCAGCGGTTTGCACTGAGCTGTGAACCTGATGGTCCAGCAGAACCAGGTCGTTGTCTTCAACCACAGTGGGCAGCGTAGCGATATGCCCGAGTGAGGTAGTGGGAGCCAAAACAGGATGAGCATTGAAAATAGTGCGAAACTTTTCTTCAAGCAAACCATATTGTCCGGTGCTTACATAAGCCCTGGAGCTTGAAAACTGGGTGCCGAAATTTTGAATGCCTTCTATGGCTCCTTGTTTCAATCTGGGGTCGAATTCCATACCCAAATAGCTGCAAGAACCGAAATTATTGATTTCCAAACCGTTTAACCACAACTGTCCGGGTCTCATTTCTTCATTGTCAGTGTAAAGATGTACGATGTTTTTTTCAAGGCCTTTGTTTACCATTCCCTGAACGGCATTAATGAATTCTGTGTTTTTTAACATGGTATTGATATTAATTCTACAAAACTCAAGTTTAAATATGATGTAAACAAGAGTATAAATACTCTAAATCACAGAGTATAAATACCTTTTTTTAGAGTATAAATACCTTTTTTCACTGTTACGCCTCGTATTTTGAGATATTTTTCTTAAAATTGACAGGGATTCTTTTATTATTGCAGAGAATAACTCTTAACGATTCTTTATGGACCAAAATCTCGAAATTGAAAATGAATTCTGTAAACTGCAGATAAAGGATGGAATATTGTATTCCTGGTATAAGGAGGGAGTGGTGATTGATTTGCAGGCGGCCAAACAAATTGTTATTGCGAGGCATGAATTGATAGGAGAAAGAGAGTATCCTGTATTGGTTTTTGATGAAGGTGCCAAGGAGGTGAAAAGAGATGCAAGAATTTACTTGTCAACCGAAGAGGGTATGAAAGGGATAACCGCCGGCGCATTCATTGTAACCAACCCAGTTACCAAAATGGTTATTCAGTTCTGGCTTTCATTGAATGTTATAAAGAGCAATTTTCCAATTAAGTCATTTTCAAAAGAGCATGAAGCTGTGCAGTGGTTAAGCAGCTACAAATAGTAAACGATGAACTACGGCGCGCTGGATAACCCAAGGATTCTTGAAATAGAAGAGGTATTGCTCGATTACTGCAGGGGCAACTTCTATAAGCAAGTTCGCCTTACAGGGGAAATGGATATTTACGATTCATTTGCCGCCGCTGTAAATATGGTAGGTGAAGAACTTTCGGCCACAACAGTTAACAGAAATTACTTTTTAAGTATTTTTAATGAGGTAGACAGCATTTTGCTCATTGCTTCGGAAAACGGAGAGATTACCGATAAAAACAAGGCTGCTGAAACTTACCTAAAGCAAGGTGATTCAAATCCAAACTTGCAGGATTTTCTGGTTTTGAATGAAGAGGATATTTCTGACATTCTGGAAAAGTTGAGGGTGATTCCCGGATTCAGGTATGCAGGCGAGGGGAAATTGCTGTGCGAGGATAAAGTAATTGATGTAACAGTAAAAATTAATTTTTTAAGTGCCAGCCAAAACGATGAAAGTTACATTATTACACTAAACGACATATCAGAGTTAATTAAAAAAGACCGGGAGCTGGTAAAGGCGATTATCACAACTCAGGAACAGGAAAGAAACCGATTGGCGCAGGATCTACACGACGATATCGGTCAGCAGCTTTCGGGCCTGAAAATGTTTATGCAGGTTTTAAGCAGTAAACAGGGGCAAGAGGGTGGAAAAGAAATATTGAACACCTGCGTAAATCTGGTTGATTCTATTGCTGAAGAGATACGGTCGGTTTGTTTTAACCTAATGCCGCGCACCCTGAACGAACTGGGACTTGAAAAAGCGCTTGAGTTGCTGCTTGAAAAGACCATACCGCACAAAACAATTGATTTCAGGCTGCTGTGTAATCAGGATAATCCCACCATTGATAAGGATTTTGAGGTGAATGTGTTTAGAATTATACAGGAGTTTGTGAACAATTCCATCAGGCACTCTGAATGCAATTTGGTAAACATTTCTGTGATTATTACCAGTCAGCATTACGAAATTAACCTGAGTGACAATGGAAAGGGATTTGACAAGAAGAATATGAGAAAGGGAATGGGATTGCTAAACATAGCCACACGCACAAAATTTATACAGGGGGAAATACAATGGACAGCAAAAAAGGGAAAAGGGGTACACCTAAGGATATCGGGCATGTTCTGAATCCGGTGAGGGTGTTGATTGTTGACGACCACAAAATTGTGCGCGATGGCATTCGTATGGTTTTGGGTTCTTTCACTGAACCGGATTTCACCGTATATGAAGCAGACTCGATTGCATCAGCGGTTGAGTTTCTTGCACTAAATCAGATAGATTTGGCTTTTGTAGATTACCGAATGGGCGAAACCACCGGTGATGAACTGGTTTCATTTCTAAATGATTTATACCCCAATGTGAAAGCCGTAGGAATTTCGAATTACGACGAAAACACCTATGTAGCCAAAATGGTAAAGGCCGGAGCCAAGGGCTATGTTTTGAAAAATGTAGGAGTGGACGAACTGAAGGAGTGCATAGACAAAGTTTTGTCGGGAAGTTTTTATTATTCCAAGGAGGTATTGAAATCTTACTTGAACGGTTCTCAACAAACAGGAAAAGAAAAAGGGGAGAAGGAAGGAAAAGTAGCCGGAAGACCAATGAGACTGGAAGATTTTAATTTGTCATCGCGCGATATTGACATAATTAAGCTGGTGGCAAAAGAGCATACGAACGAAGAAATAGCTGACACACTGGGTCTTTCCAAGAGAACGATAGACAATCAGCGCAACAGCATTATGCACCGGTTACATGTGAGAAATACAGTAGGCCTGATCAAATTCGCCTTTCAGTACAACCTGATTGAGGAGTGAGGTTGCTAATTTGTTTTTATACTTAAATACCGCCTAAGTTCAATTTATTGAACGCGTTGATTATTGGTGGATAGCTTGCTGCTGTGAGCAAAATCAAGGGTGCAAATTGGCCTTACTTTTGTTATTAGATTATTACCCTATGAAAGCCCGTTTGTTGTTTGCTGTTTCTTTATGTTTTGTGGTGGGGCCTGAAGGCCTGTTCGCCCAAAATAACGGTGATTCCGGTGCGGTTGTAAAAACCACATCTCAACCAAATCGTGTGCACAAGGTGTTGAGAGGAGAAACCCTGTATAAAATTGCAAAGCAATACGGATGTACCGTTGACGAAATAAAAAAGCTTAATAAAAATACCGAACCGCTTTTAATTGGTGCAAGGCTGATTATTCCTGCGGCTAAAACGGCTCCGGTTAACAATGTAACCAAACCTACTCCCGTTGTACCTGCTCCTGTTACAAACAAACCTGTAACGGAGGAGAAAAAAGAAGAGGTTAAGGACAATGTGGTATTGAAGGTGCATACTGTAGTTGGCGGCGAAACCCTGAGTAAGATTGCACTGAAATACGGAACCACTGTGAGTGAACTAAAAACACAAAACAAACTTACAAGTGACGGATTACGCATTGGTCAGAAACTGACTATACCAAACAGCACCGCGGCGAAGCCGACAGTTGCGAAGCAGAAAGACAGCTCAATTGCGGGCACACAGGCTAATACTGATGCCAAAACGACCTCTGCAGGCACAGGAGGCGGACCGGTTAAAGTGGCTGTAAGGCCCAACCCTGTGCAGCAAAAGGATGTAAACCCCGGCATTCCTGAAAAGGCAGTGCCACAAAATCAGGTAATTGCTGAGAAGATTGTTGAGAAGGAAGAAGTGGGCAAAGCCCGAGTAATAAAAGGAAAAATGGACGACACCCGCACTTATGCCATGCACCCGAGTATACCGAAAGGAAATATTGTAGTGGTGATACACCCCACATCTGGGAGAATGGCCTATTGCAAGATAGTTGACAATTATACGCCCTCGCAGTATGAAGGTTCTGGAATTGTGATTACGCCGGCGGTGGCTCAGAAAATGGGCTTGAACAGCGCCACTTCTTTCGATGTAAAAATTAAATACGCTGCACCGTAAAAACGGCTTGCTGCAGTTTATGAAGCGCAGGCTTTCTTTTTTGCTTTTTCCGCTTGTGGGAACAGCTTGTGCAGGTATTCATTTTTCGCCCTTCATTGCCTCATTCAGCTTGGGGTTGACATTGCTGTTATCCTTATTTTTTATTAAAGACAGCCTGATAAAGCGCAACTGGTGGATTTGGCTTTTGCCCATGCTGTTTGTATGGCAAATGGCCGCCCAACTTTTATTAGGGTGGCAGTCGGGTATTGATGCCAAAATTCTGTTAAAATTACCTTTGTTGTTCTTTCCGTTGCTCGTTACCTGGAGCATGAATACGGACGCGCAGAAGCACAAATTGCAGGTGCTGACGGGAATGAACCTATTTCAATTTTGGATTGCAGCGGCCTCAGTGCTGAACTATTTAACTGATTTTGAATTTTATAATCAAATGATTTTGGAGAGCAAGCCAATACCCATTTTTAGTCAGGTTTACCACATAGAATTTTCAATGATGCTGTCGGTTTTTGCCTTGGCAGGCATTTTTGAAAAGCGTATTCAAGGTCATTTTATTTCGCAAATGTTATTTTGGCTTTCCATGGCCAATATTGCGCTGGTTTTTTTCATTTCGGTAAGAACGGGCATGTTGTGCGTAATGAGTGGAGCTGCGCTGAAATGGCTGTTTGATTTGCGGCAAAACAAAAGTGCGGTATGGTTTTTACCTGGTATGTTCATTTTGGTTGTACTTGCCTTTTTGCTGGTGCCTGCATTGAAAAACCGTTTAAACAATACCATTGACGATGTGAAAACAATTGTTCAAGGTGGCGATGTGCGCGATAAAAGTTTAGGGCGAAGATGGGTTGCCTGGGATGCAGCTTTGAGGGCTTCGGTTCATGCTCCACTTACCGGATTTGGAATAAAAGGGGTAGAGGATGCAATAAACACCGGCTATGAAGAACAGGCTTACAAGATTGAAAAGAGTGAACGGGTGATGCCGCACAACCAATTTCTTGATTTGATTTTACAAAGCGGCTGGGCAACTTTGATTTTGCTGATTTTGTTTTTTGCAGGCGGACTGTTTTACCTTACTAAAATGAAGAGTAGTGCGGGGCTGGCAGTATGGGCTGCTTTGATAACTGCGGCCTTTTTTGAATCGTATTTTGAACGACAGGCAGGCATTTTGCTGTTTACCTGCGCATGGTTAATGTTGTTCAAACCGGAAAAAACAGAATAATTGACCAAAATTAGCGTGAATGCTTTTATTATTTAACAACTTTTCTTAACTTTGCAGCCCGAAAAACTATGTCTCGAGTTTGTGATTTAACCGGTAAAAAAGCGATGAAGGGAAACAATGTTTCGCATTCTAACAAGAAGACGAAGCGTCGTTTTTACCCCAATCTGCAGACAAAGCGATTTTTTATTCCCGAAACAGGGGAGTGGATTACGCTGAAGGTGGCAGCCAGCACCATGAAGACGATTGATAAAAAGGGCATTTCTGCCTGCATAAACAACTTGTTTAAGAAAGGAAAGATTTAAAACATGGCGAAGAAAGGCAACCGCATACAGGTTATTCTGGAATGCACTGAGCAAAAAGGTTCGGGTGTGGCAGGCATGAGCCGCTACATTACCACCAAGAACAAGAAAAATACTCCCGAAAGGATTGAATTGAAAAAGTACAATCCTTACATGAGAAAAATGACAGTACATAAGGAGATCAAATAATGGCAAAGAAGGTAGTAGCAACGCTGAAAAAAGAAGGCGGCAACGAATATGTAAAAGTGATTAAAGCTGTAAAATCGGCCAAAACCGGAAGCTACACTTTTAAAGAAGAGATTGTACATCAGGACAATGCGAAAGATTTTTTCAGCAAATCCTGATCAATAAAAGCTTAAATTTGGGCTCCTTTTGAGGAGCCTTTTTTTTATGTCAGTATTCAATTTTTTTAAGAAAAAACCTTCCGAAGAGACGGAAACCCAGCCTGTTGCAGATGCACTGAATAAAACAAGGGAAGGGTTTTTAAGCAGAATAGGAAGGGCGCTTGCGGGAAAAACAACGGTTGACAGCGATTTTCTTGATGAACTGGAAGAGATTTTAATTACTGCAGATGTTGGGGTGGATACCACCATTCGCATTATTAATGCTTTGCAGGCAGACATTGCGGCCAATAAATATTTGGGTAAAGAAGAACTTTTTGAAAGACTAACCCAGGTAGTCGCTGCGTTGATGCCGGAACCTGGCGAAGAAGTGGCGGAAGACTTTGAGCTTGCAGGACGAACATTGCCCTATGTGATTTTGGTAGTGGGTGTAAATGGGGTTGGGAAAACAACCACCATTGGTAAAATGGCATGGAATTACGCCCAAGCCGGTAAAAAAGTAATTTTGGGAGCAGGCGATACTTTTCGCGCGGCGGCTGTCGATCAGCTGGGAATATGGAAAGACAGAACCGGTGCGGAAATTGTCAGTCATGGTATGAATGCAGACCCATCATCAGTGGCTTTTGACGCTGTGAAAAAGGGTGTTGAGAATGGTGCTGATGTAGTGATTATAGATACAGCAGGCAGACTGCACAACAAGGTGAGCTTGATGAATGAACTGGCCAAGATGAAACGGGTTGTACAAAAGTTTAAGGCCGATGCACCGCACGAGGTTTTGCTGGTGATTGATGCCACAACCGGACAAAATGCGTTTGAACAGGCGCGACATTTTTCTGAAGCCACTAAAGTAAATGCATTGGCTGTAACCAAATTGGATGGCACGGCCAAAGGCGGCGTTGTAGTTGGGGTGAGTCATCAGTTCGGAATTCCGGTGAAATATATTGGTGTTGGCGAAAAAGCAGAAGATTTAAGGTTGTTCAACAAAGAAGAGTTTCTTCAATCCATATTTAAAGGGTGAAAGCAAGAAGTTTCAAAAGGCCCAAAGTGAATGTGATAACGCTGGGCTGCAGCAAAAATTTGGTTGACAGTGAGGTGCTGATGAGTCAGCTGAAAGCTTCCGAATTTGGGGTTGAACATGAATCAACAGACAACTCGGATATTGTGGTGATTAACACCTGCGGTTTTATAGATAACGCCAAACAGGAGAGTATTGATACCATTTTGCGCTTTGCAGATTTAAAGCAGGGTGGAAAACTGGAGAAATTGATTGTTACCGGGTGTTTGTCTCACCGATACAAAGACGATTTACAGGCCGAGATACCTGAAGTTGACGGCTGGTTTGGTACAACAGATATGCCCGATTTGCTGAAAAGCCTGGGCGCTGATTACCGCACCGATTTGCTTGGCGAACGAATGCAAACCACCCCCCAACACTATGCTTATGTAAAAATCAGTGAGGGTTGCAACAGGCCTTGTTCCTTTTGTGCTATACCCTTAATGAGGGGCAAACATGTGAGTAAATCGATAGAAATGCTCACAACGGAAATTAAAAATCTGGTTAGAAACGGGGTGAAAGAGGTGATGTTGATAGCTCAGGATTCGACTTACTACGGATTGGATTTATACGGTGAAAGAAAGCTGGCCGATTTGCTGAAATATGTAAGCGACATTGAAGGGCTTGACTGGATTCGACTGCATTATGCATTTCCATCGCAGTTTCCCATGGATGTGATACCGGTGATGGCAGAACGAAGCAACATTTGCAACTATTTGGATATTCCGGTTCAGCACATTACGGATACAATGCTGAAAACCATGCGTCGCGGGATTACACGAAAACGCACGGAAGAACTGCTGAACAGGCTGAGAAGTGATATTAAAGGGTTAACGCTGAGAACTACTGTTTTGGTTGGGCATCCCGGTGAAACCGAAAAAGAATACGAAGAGCTGCTGGAGTTTGTTGATCAATTCCGTTTCGACAGATTGGGTGTGTTCACCTATTCACATGAAGAAAATACGCATGCCCACAATTTAACTGACGACATAAGTCAGGAAGAAAAAGAACGGAGGGCTGCCGAAATTATGGACAGGCAAATGGAAATCAATGCGGAACTGAACCAAAAAAAGGTAGGAAGCATTCAAAAAGTATTGATTGACCGGCTGGAAGGCAATCAGTATGTGGGAAGAACCGAAGCTGACAGTCCTGAAGTTGACAATGAAGTATGGATTGCTCAGGAAAATCAATACTTGAGGCTTGGCGACTTTTCAGAAGTCTTGATTGAGTCGGCCGGCCCTTACGATCTGTATGGAAAAACAGTTGCCAAAGATTGACCTTGACCACATTCCGGCAGGGTTTTACAGTGAGTTTACGGAACAATGGCTGTCCGGAAGTGCATCGCTGGAGTCTGTTTTTCCTCAAAAGGGTTTTTCGATTGAGCAATTAGGGCAATCATACCAATTTTACGATAAAGATAGGAGGATAGAGCTTTGCGATGTGCTGATGGAGCAATACAAACAAGTTGGTGTCTCGCCTGCGGCCAGCGTTCATAACATTGATTTGCTGAGAAATGAACACACATTTTGCATTACAACGGGTCAGCAACTTCACATTTACCTTGGACCCCAGTTTGTGTTGTACAAAATCTGGTCGGTTATCAGGCAGGCCGCCCGTTTTACTCGGTTATACCCTCAATATCGGTTCGTTCCTGTTTTCTGGATGGCCGGAGAGGATCACGACACCGATGAAATTGATCATGTGAAGGTTTTTCAAAAACAGTATAATTGGGATTTGGAGGGCAGAAGAGGTGGCGCTGTGGGTCGATTGAGTACTGCAGGATTGACGGAATTGACGGATCAAATTCAAGCTGACCTGCATTTGCCTGATGAAGATTTGTTGGATATTTTCAGGAAGTACTACGCAGAAAGTAAAAGTTTTGCCGATGCCACACAGGCATTGTTGTTACATTTTTTTGGGCAAGATGGGCTGATTGTTTTAAATCCGGACAGCGCCAATTTTAAAAAGCACCTATCAGGTTTGGTCGAATCTGATTTGAGTGGAATGGCAATGAATGAGGCGATTTCAAGAGGTTCGGAAAATCTTAGGAAAGCAGGTTTTAAACCGGCGATAGGTAGCAGAAGTACACAACTTTTCATGTTTGAGCAAGGAAAGCGATTGAGGTTGGACAGAGACGGTCAGGATTTTCTATTGGGCGCAGAAAAATTGCGTTTTCAGAAAAATGAACTGGTACGAAGAGTACTGGCAAGTCCACAGGATTTCAGTCCCAATGCCTTACTCAGACCGCTTTATCAACAATTGATTTTGCCTTGTGCGGGATATGTTTGTGGTCCTGCCGAATTGGTTTACTGGCATCAATTGCACGAAGCACTGGTACATTATCAAATCCCGGTTCCCAAGTTGTTATTGAGGGATTCATTTTGTTTTTGCGATAAAACCACACAAAAACACTTGGATAAGCTAAATTTAGACAGGCAATTTCTTTGGGAGGGTTTTGAGAAATCATCAGCGCAACTTCAAAACAGGTTATTTGGAGAATTAAGACTTGATGAAAGGCTGGAAGCAACTGAAAATTCACTTGAAGAATTATTCAATTCCTTGCACAGTGCAGGTAGCAGAGACTTGAAATCCTTAAGGAAAGATGCTAAGGAATTAATAAAAAGTGTGCAAAACGAGGTTCAGAAAGTGAGTCATGAATTGAGAATAAAAAGCGAATTTGTTTATTTATTTCAGAGACTTGAAAAGCTATGTACTGAGGTTTTTAGCAAAGAAAAGCCGCAGGAAAGAAAAGATTTTTTATTGCCTTATTACCTGAAACTGGGTAATTTTAATATGCCCCAAAACTATGTTAGCAGGGGCGAAAGCCATTTATTTGGCACATTATCAGAGGGTTAAATATTTAAACATGACAATTTCAATGTGTTAAATTGTTGAAATTGGTTGCATCCTTGAAAAACTATCGCTATTATTGCACAATCAAATGTTATTGCCAAAAATGAAAGGCTTAAAATTAGTTGCTTTGTCTGCCGTTGGATTGATTTCATCAACCCTGGTGGCACAACCTTATTTCAGCGACAAAAAAGGTCCTAATTACCACAGCACCGCCAAAGAAAAATGGCCTGCAGGTAAAAAGGAAAAAATGGGTGACTCCGGTCAATTCTCCACAACGAGTTATTTTGTGGACCGCAGAGCCAAGAAATGGTCTATTGGTATTGGCGGTGGAGGAACTGCTTTCTTCGGAGACGCCGATAAAGTTCAGCCGGGTTGGCATGCAAGGGCTTTTGTAAAGCACAGCCTTTCACAAACTTTTGGTATCAAGGGCGAGTGGAACATTGGAATGCTCAGGGGTGCCAGAGACAATCAGTTTCCAACACTTTTTAAGGATTTCTTCAGTTTCCGCAGTCAGTTTCAGGAATACAATGTTCAGATGGTTTTTACACTGGGAAACATCAGTTTTATCAGACCTCTGCGCAAGACGCAACTGAATTTGTTCATTGGTGGCGGTATGGGTTCGTTCCGTTCTGTTGCCAGATTCAACGACCAAAGACTGTACATTGGCGGTGATTATTACCTTAACCATTATTTAGGAACAGGTACACCTAACCCCAACTTGGGAAGAAATGTAGAACAGCGCTATGAAGGTCGTCACTGGACAGTTCCGTTTGGATTTGGTGTAAAGCACAACCTGGGTAAAAACTTTGATATTGGAGCAGATTATCGTCAGACCTACCTGAGAAACGACGACATTGATGTGTACAATACTCCCGTTTGGCAGAACCGTTGGTTTGATCAATATGGTTTGATTACTGTCTATGCAGCTTGGAAATTGGGTGGCAAAAGCGAACAGCATTACGATTGGCTGAGTCCAATACAAAGTGTTTACGAACAAGTAAACCTGCTGGATCGTCGTGTAGATACGCTGTACTCCGACATGGATGGTGATGGCGTAAGTGATTACTTCGATAAAGACGACAGCACAGATAAGGATTGCAATGTTTACGGAAACGGAACAGCAGTGGATACTGATGCTGATGGTGTACCTGATTGTCGTGACAAAGAAATTGCTTCTGACAAAGGTGCAGAAGTTGACAGTGAAGGTCGTGCTCTGGATTCAGACGGTGATGGTGTTCCTAACCACAGAGATCTTGAACCCAATAGCCCCATTGGCGCTATGGTAGATGCTCGCGGAAGAACCATTCAAAACAATTGCTGCAATTGCGATGACATGACTTTTCCATCTATGTTCTTCGACGCCAACAAGTGTAACATTAAACCCGAGTACCAGATTGTTATGATGCTGATTTCAGATAAGATGAAACAGTGCCCTGATAAGAAACTGGTAATTTGTGGTGCAACCGCCAACAAAGAGAAAATGTACAGTGGCAAGAAAGGTGATGTGATTGGTGCATGTCGCACAGACAATGTAATCAATGTATTGGTTGGACAGTATGGAATTTCTCGCGACCGCATCGTGGTTGACAATTCGTGCAAGTCTACCGACCCGAACAAAATCGATTTCAAATTTAGTGGAGGCAAGTCTCTGGGCAACGGCACAGTGGCTCCCGGTCCTCGTTCTGTAAGATAATTTAACGCAGAGGCGTTGAAAAGCCCCCGTTTCCGGGGGCTTTTTTTAT